>JBLNBX010000205.1:0-15471 GCA_050260275.1 bacterium | reverse complement strand
CAATATATTGTTCGAAGCGCACTCCGTGCCGGACACGGCGAGTCACTTCGAGCTCGACGTGGAAGCGATGGCGCGGTCGCTCGCGGAATCCCGCGCGGCATTGCTCGCGGTGCGGAACGCGCGGCCGCGCCCGCTGCGCGACGACAAGGTGCTCGCATCGTGGAACGGCCTCATGATATCTGCGCTCGCGAAGGCAGCCGCCGCGTTCGGCGAGCAGAAGTACCTCTACGCGGCGCGCCGTGCCGCGGCGTTCATCACGCAACGCATGTACGACAGCTCGGCGGGCACGCTGGTCCGGCGGTATCGCGGCGGCGATGCGGCGCATCCGGGACTGCTCGAGGACTATGCGTTCTTCGTGCAGGGGCTGCTCGATCTCGACGAGGCCGCGCCTGGTGACGGCGTGCTCGACACCGCGGTGCGGCTGACAGACAAGCAACTCGAGCTTTTCGAAGACAAAGACGCGGGCGCGTTCTTTGGCGCTCCGCCCGATCCGCACCTGATACTACGCCTGAAGGACGACTACGACGGCGCGGAGCCCTCCGGCAACTCCATCGCGATCGCGAACCTGCTCCGGCTGGCGGCTCGGGCGAATCGCGACGACTACCGCGAGGCCGCATGGCGCGCGCTGCGCGCGATCGGCTCGCGCGCTGCCACCGCTCCCGAGGCCGTGCCGCAACTTCTCGCCACCATAGAACTGGCGATCGAGACTTCCGGGCAGGCGCCGCGCGATTGAGCGGCGCCGCGCGGCTTACGCGATAATGAGCCGCATGAGCAGCGTTCGTACGGTCATCTGGAAGGGCACTGAGATGACGCTGGCGGGGCCGGAGTTGAAACCCGGCGATAAGGCTCCGGATTTCCGCTGCGTCGATCTGACGCTCCAACCAGTCACGCTCAAGGACACCGGGAGCGCGGTGCGGCTGTTCAGCGTTCTGCCGTCGCTCGACACTCCGGTGTGCGACGCGCAGACCCGCCGGTTCAATGACGCGGCCGCGAAACTGCCCGGTGTGGAGTTCTACACGATCAGCGTCGATCTGCCGTTCGCGCAGCGGCGCTACGTGAACGCGTTCGGCATCGACCGCGTGCATATGCTGTCCGACCATAGGGACGCATCGTTCGGAACGAACTACGGCACGCTGATCGAGGCGCTGCGCATCGAGAGCCGCGCTATTTTCGTGCTCGACGCGGTCGGGGTCATACGGCATGTGGAGTACGTCAAGGAGACTTCCAGCCATCCCGACTACGAAACCGCGCTGCGCATCGCCGGCGAACTGAGCGTGAACGCCGGGCCGGCCGTCAAATAGCCGGCGACGGGGCAGCCCGCCCTCCAGGAGGTTCCCGGCTTCGCCACAGGGTATCGCTACTGCCGGGCTTCATTCGGGAGTTCCAGCCCCAGAAGTTGGGCCTCCGAAGACCCTGCCATGGAGGGCGGACTTCAGTCCGCGGCGGAGCTTCAGCTCCGCACACGGCGGCTTGCGATCCCGATGGCAGGGCTTAAGCCCTGCGCGGGCTCAACGGGCGTCGCCTCACCCGCGCGCCGCTTCCGATTCGCTCCAGGCCGGGCGCGCCCGCCACGCCGCTCCGGTGCTGTACGGCGCGCGTCCGGATCAACCCTTGATCACGCCCATCGGAAGCAGGCGCGCCACTTTGCGGGCCAGCCCCGCGCGGTGAACCACCTCAATAACTTCGTCCACGTCCTTGTACGCCTCCGGAACCTCCTCGAGAATTCCGTCGCGCGTCTCGCTGCGCACGATGATGCCGCGGTGCTCGAGCGCTTCCCGCACCTCGCGCGCGTTGCGGCCCTTGCGCGCCGCCGTTCGGCTCATCAGGCGGCCTGCTCCGTGGCACACGCTGCCGAACGTCTCTTTCATCGCCCCTTCGGCCCCTACGAGTATCCACGACGCAGTTCCCATGCTGCCGGGGATCAGCACGGGCTGGCCGATGTGCCGGTAGGAGGGCGGCAGCTCGCGGTGGCCCGCCGCGAAAGCGCGCGTAGCGCCCTTGCGGTGGACCAGCACGTCGCGCCGCGAGCCGTCCACCTGGTGCTGCTCGCGTTTGGCGATGTTGTGGCAGACGTCATAGATGAGGTCGGCCCGGACGTCTTCGGAGAACACCTTGCGCAGCGCGCCGCGAAGGAAATGCTGGATGACCTGCCGGTTGGCCCATGCGAAGTTGGCAGACGCGCGCATCGCGCCGAGGTAAGCCCGGCCCTCGGGCGAGTGTATGGGCACGCACGCGAGCTGGCGGTCGGGCAGCGTGATGTTGTACTTCTTCATCGCGGCGCCCATCTGCGCCAGGTAGTCTGTGCATACCTGATGGCCGAGCCCCCGCGAGCCGCAGTGTATGAGCACGCACACCTGCCCGGCGGTTATTCCCATTGCCTGCGCAGCGGCCTCGTCGTAAATCTCCTGTACCCGTTGGATCTCGAGGAAGTGATTGCCGCTCCCGATGGTGCCCAACTGCGGCCTGCCACGCTCTTTAGCGCGCGCTGATACGGCGTCCGGGTCCGCCTCATCGAGCCGGCCGCCCTGCTCTGTGAACTCGGCGTCTCGAGGCTCTCCGTAGCCGTTCTCGATAGCCCAGCGCGAGCCGCTCCTGAGCACGTCTTCCAGTTGCGCGTTGTTGATGCGCACCGGACCTTCGCCGCCGGTTCCGCACGGTATGTCGCGGAAGCACTGATTCACAAGCTCGTGCATTTTGGGCGCAACGTCCGCGGCGGTAAGCGACGTCCGCACCAGGCGCACGCCGCAGTTGATGTCAAAGCCGACTCCGCCGGGCGAGACGACGCCGTCGTTCCAGTCCGTCGCGGCTACGCCGCCGATGGGGAACCCGTAGCCCTGGTGTATGTCAGGCATGGCGAGGCTGGGCCCGACGATGCCCGGCAGGGTGGCGACATTCATCGCCTGTTCGAGCGAGAGGTCGCGGCGGATCTGCTCAATCAGCCGCGCGCTCGCGTACACCATGACGTCGGTCCGCATGCCGCGGGCTTCGTCGCGCGCGATGCGGAACCGCACTTCATCGACCTGTTGTACGGCTATCTCGTGCGGCATGGCACGACACGCCCGGCCTTCCGCGGGCGTAACGAGAAGCATCGTGAAGCGGCCATTCCCAGCTCCCGTCAACAGCTTGCTTCAGATGTCCAGATAGACGTCGGCGGACCAGCCCGCTGCATCCTCAATCACGCGGAGCTGATGATACGTCACCGCCTTCACGATCAGTTTCGCATGGTGACGCGCGGGGTCGAACGGTTCTCCGAGGGCTTCACCGCGCGCGCGTCCCTCGCCGGCCTCAAGCACGCGAAACCGGCGCATCGCGATGCGCCGCCCGTCATGGAGATAAAGCACCTCGTTGAGCCAGTTGACGAGCAGCGCTTCGCGGTCCTCGCCCTGCGCCTCGATGGGGTAACGCTCGCGCGGCTCCACCTCCTCAACCTCCATCGCGATGGAAACGAGTGCTTCGGCGGCGGACTCGAACAGTTCCTCCAGCGTGCGCCCTCTCGCGCGGAAGCCTATATCGGCGGTGTGCTCGAGAATCTCAAACATGCGGTGCTTGTGCGTCTTCGGGACTAGCGGCCGCTCCGCGTTAATGCGCAGGAACAGCGCCGCGCTTACAAACAGCATAGTCCCCATTGGAAGCAGGACGACGCCGAACCGGATGTGACGCCGCGCCGTTGCCCGATACGGCCTGAAGTCGCATCCTGCTCACGGCCGTTCAGCAGAGTCTCGTCGTCGGTTCACACCCGCAACTCGATCACAGCCGCCGAAGCCTTGCCGCGGTCGATCTGAAGCCGCGCCACGCTGACAGGCCTGCCGAAACGTACCGGGCCGGCGCTGCCCGGATTCACGAACAGCACGCCGTCGCGTTCCTCCACTGCCGGACGGTGCGAGTGTCCGTAAATCACCGCCGCCACGCCCGCCATATCGCGCGGGCGCAACGAGCCGATGTCATGCAGCACGTGTATCGCCGCGCCCTCGATGCGCTCCGTGCGGCGGACGGGTAGTTTCGCCGCCCAGGCCTCCAGGTCCACGTTGCCGCGAACCGCGTACACCGGCGCAATCTTCGCGAGCGCTTCGAGCACCTCGGGCGCGCCGACGTCGCCCGCGTGCAGAATCGCGACGCTCCCTCGCAGCACGTCCGCCGCCTCCGGGCGCAACACGCCGTGAGTGTCCGAGATTACGCCGACTATCACCGCCATACGTCCAATGTATTGCTTCTCGCGCCCATGTTCGCTCGCCCGTGCCATAAACACGCGCCCGTGCTATAAACAGATGTTGTCCCGCGGGACCGCACAGCTTCGCCTCGCGGTTACTCCCAACTCGGAGCTCAGCCATGCAATACAACTTCGGCGTGATCGGCCTCGGTGTCATGGGCCAGAACCTGGCGCTGAACATCGAGAGCAAGGGCTTTCGTGTTGCCGGCTATGATCTGGACGAAAGCAAGGCCAAAGCTGCTGCGGAGAAGTGGTCCGGCCGGGAAATGGCGACGGCCGCATCGCTCTCCAAACTCGTAGGCATGCTCGACCGGCCCCGCCGCATCCTCATGATGGTGCCGGCCGGCAAACCGGTCGACGCCGTCATCGCCGGGCTCAAGCCCCTTCTCGAGAAGGGCGACATCATCATCGACGGCGGCAACTCGTTCTTCGTCGACACGGACCGCCGCGGCAAGGAGTTGGAGGCTGCGGGCATCCTCTATATCGGCGCGGGCGTGAGCGGAGGCGAGGAGGGCGCGTTGAAGGGCCCCGCCATCATGCCGGGCGGCCCCTTCGAGGCCTGGAAGCACGTCGAGCCCATCCTCACGGCTATCGCCGCAAAGACCGAGGACGGCCCCTGCTGCGCCTATATCGGCAAGGGCGGCGCCGGGCACTACGTCAAGATGGTGCACAACGGCATCGAGTACGGCATTATGGAGCTGCTCTCCGAGGCCTACGACATCATGAAGTCGGCGCTTGGGATGCAGGCGCCGGAGATGTCGAAGGTATTCGCGGCCTGGAACGCGACCGAGCTGAACTCCTACCTTGTCGAGATCACCGCCGCCGTGCTCGCGCACACCGACCCTGACACGGGCAAGCCGATAGTGGATGTCATCGTGGACAAGGCCGGGCAGAAGGGCACCGGCAAGTGGACATCGCAGAACGCGCTCGACCTCGGCGTCGCCGTGCCCACCATCAACGCCGCGCTTGAAGGCCGCATACTCTCCGGTGCGCGCGCCGAGCGCCTCGAGGCCGCCAAAGTGCTCACCGGCCCCGCCGGAAGCTTCCAGGGGGACCGCGACGAGTTCCTCGAGACGCTTCGCAAGGCGCTGCGCCTGGCCATCATCACCTGCTACGCCCAGGGCTTCTCGCTGATGCGCGCGGCCTCGGCCGAGTACGGTTACAACCTCCAGTTCGCCGAAATCGCGCGGACGTGGAAGGGCGGCTGCATCATCCGCGCGAAGCTGCTCGACGCGATTAAGCAGGCTTTCGTCGCTCGTCCGGACCTGGTGAACCTGCTCGTGGACGAGCGTTTCGCCCCGCTCGCGAACGAGCTGGCGCCGAGCCTGCGTATCGTCGTCGCGCGCGCAGCCGAATTCGGCATCCCGGCGCTCGGCTTCGCGGCTTCGCTCAACTACATCGACGCGTACCGCCGCGCGCGCATGCCGGCGAACCTGCTCCAGGCTCAGCGCGACTATTTCGGCGCGCACCGCTACGAGCGGCTCGACCGGCCCGCCGGCGAGACGTTCCACACCGTCTGGAGCGAATGAGTCAAGGATCTCGAGGAGAACGGAAATGAGTTACGGTTTGAACATCCGCGCGGACGCCGCGCTCGACTTCGCCTCCATGGGAGCGCTGGTGCACCGGCTCGATCCCGGCATCGTTCCCTTCCGCAAGGCCACGTCGTGCAGCATCCACGTGAGCGGCGGCGAGTTCAACTGCGCCGCCAACCTTGCCGACTGCTTCGGCCTCAAGACCGCCATCCTGACCGCCATGGTGGACTACCCCATCGGAGACCTGATCAACGAGCGCGTGCGCGCCATGGGCGTGCGGCCCTTCTACAAGCGCTTCAAGCACAACGGCGTGAACGGGCCCAATATGGCTACTGTTTACAGCGATCGCGGCTTTGGCGTGCGCGGCCCGGTGGTTTTCTACAACCGCAGCAACGAAGCCGGCGCCATGCTCAAGCCGGGCGATTTCGACTATAACGAGGTGTTCGGTCCGGGCGTACGCTGGTTCCACAGCGGCGGCATCTTCGCCTCGCTCTCGGAAACGACGGGCGAGCTGATCATCGAGGCCATGCAGGCCGCCAAGGCCGCCGGCGCGGTGACCTCCTTCGACCTCAACTACCGCGCGAAGCTCTGGAACATCTGGGGCGGGCAGGAGCGCGCCGTATCCGTTTTGCGCCGCATCGTCGAGCACGTGGACGTGCTGGTGGGCAATGAAGAGGACCTGCAGATGGGCCTGGGCATCCCCGGACCCGAAGTGACCAAGAAGTCCAAGCTCGACCCGAGCGTCTTCTTCGGCATGATCGGCCAGGTCACGGAGATGTTCCCGAACGTGAAGATCGTCGCGACCACGCTGCGCGAGGTGCACTCCACCAATCGCCACAGTTGGAGCGCCGTGGCGTGGATCAACGGCCAGACGTACTGCGCGCCGCAGGCGGAACTGGACATCTACGACCGCGTGGGCGGCGGCGACGGCTTCGCCTCCGGCTTCTTCTACGGCATCCTCGCGGGCGAGGAGCCCGAGCAGGCGGTCCGGTTGGGCTGGGCGCACGGAGCGCTCCTCACGACGACCCCCGGCGACACCACCATGGTGACCCTCGATCAGGTGCGCGCGTTCGCGAAGGGCGGCTCGGCGCGGATTCAACGTTAGAGCAATGCACCCGATGAGCGACATTACCGCGAAAGCATCTAAGATCAAGCTGCTGCTTATGGACGTGGACGGCGTCCTGACGGACGGCAAGCTGTACAACGTGCCCGGTCCGGGCGGCGGCATTTTTGAGACCAAGGCGTTCGACAGCCAGGACGGCATCGCGCTGCAGTGGCTCAGTTGGTACGGGATCGAAAGCGGCGTTATCAGCGGCCGCGTCTCCCCGGCCACCGAGGAGCGCTGCCGCCAGTGCGGCTGCGCCCACATCTACCAGGGGTACCTGGAGAAGGTTCCGGTTCTGGAGGAGATCCTCGCGAAGACGGGCATAGCGCCCGAAGAGACCGCCTATGTGGGCGACGATCTGGTGGACGTGGTGCTTTTCCGCCGCGTGGGCCTGTCGATCGCGGTGGGGAACGCGCGGCCCGAGGTGAAGTGCGCGGCGGATTACGTCACATCCGCCGACGGCGGCCGCGGCGCAGTCCGCGAAGTCTGCGAGATGCTGATGAAGGCTCAGGGGATCTGGGACAAGCTATTGGCCCGGTACGTGTTAATTGGCTGAGATTGGTGTCATGATCCGCGCCGGCGCGGGGCCGGGCGTGCTGCACGAGCTCACCGGCATAATCGCCCGCCACGAGGGCGATATCACGCTCGTGGAGATTATCGAGAGCCGGCCCCCGGAGACGCGCGTTTATTTCGAGATCGCGATGCCCGGCGAGCCGGCGGCGCTCATCGCCGACCTGGGCCGCTCGGCGGTCGTGCGCCACGTCGCGATGGTTAATACGTTCGGGAAGATCTTCGGCAAGCGCGTCATCATCATCGGCGGCGGCGCGCAGGTAGGCCAGGTGGCCACAGGTGCAATCTCGGAAGCGGACCGGCACAATATTCGCGGCGAGCATATCTCCGTAGATACGATCCCGCTCGTCGGAGAGCAGCCGCTTGCCGATGCCGTGCGCGCCGTGGCGCGGCTGCCGCGCGCAAAGGCGCTTGTCCTTGCCGGCGCGCTCATGGGAGGCGACATCGAAAAGGCCGTCCGTGAGGTGCGGGCCGAAGGGCTGCTGGTCATCAGTCTGAACATGGCGGGCAGCGTGCCGGATGCGGCCGATTTCGTGGTGACAGACCCGGTCCAGGCCGGCGTCATGGCCGTGATGGCCGTCGCCGAAACAGCCAAGTTCAATCCGGCGCGCCTAACGCGCCGCGTTTTCTGAGACGTTTAGCGCGTACTCGCGCAGCAGTCTTCCCGAGCCGTCGTAGACGCGCACCCAGTACAAGCCCGCCGGAAAGTCGCGCGCCGCGGCAAGCCCGATGCGGCCGCCCGAGCGTTTGCCCGGCAGGCGGCAAACCGGGCTGCCCTCGGAATCGACCACCTCGATGGCGTATTCCGGGAGTTCCGGCAAGTCTGCCGCGTCCAGTTGCAGTTGGAGAGGCACACCGGCGGGAGCCGATTGCCCTACGGCGCCCCGGTGCGTTTCTAGAACTACTGGTACACTCGCGATGGCGCCCACGTGTGTCGCCTGGATACGCCAGGCGATCAGTACCACAAGTACTGTGAGGCCCAGAACGGCTGCCGGAGCGGGCCGCAGCAGCGCACCTAGCGCCCGTCTGATGCGGTCCGTGGTGCTCGGAGGCGGAGCTGCGCCGATCTCTTCAACCGCGCCGCAAAAAGCCCGAATGAACCTGTCGGTTGCGGCCAGACGGTCCTGGCAGGTTGGGCACACGAGGAGATGCTCCTCGAAAGACTCGAGCTCCTGTTCAGGGAGCGTGCCGAGAGAGTACTGCTCAAGTGTTTCTTCGCTTGCGTGGTCGCCTGAATCGTAAGACATCAGTACTATTAGTCACCCCAGCCGGGTACTATTCTCAAGAAATCTGGAGTGAGGCGACGTTTTAATTTTCGGCGTCCGGCCAGCCCGAAGCGCATCTTCGCCCGGGACTTCAGCAGCCGGAACTGCGTGCTCGAGAGGCCCATCTCGCGGCAGATCCGCTCTTGCGAATGATTCAGAAGATAAAAACGCGTTAAGATGTCGCGGTCGCGCTGTGACATGCCCTGCAGTACGGAGATCATCAACTCCCGTTCCTGCCGCTCCATGGCGCCCGACTCCGGGTTGTTGTTGCAATCGGTGAGTTCCAGCCCGGCTTCGATGTTCACCTGCCTTCTGCGGTTTTGGACGGCGCGGTCGATGTGCGCCGCCACCTGGCGGCGGACGATCGTCCTCACGAAGCCCATCAGCCGTTCGGGTTCCCTGATCTCATCGCGCTGGATCGCCTGGACCACCATCAGGAATGTGTCGTGAACCTTGTCATCCAGATCCTGCGGACCAAGTTGCCTCCATAGATAGAAACGTACTCCTCGCGCAAAGACGGAGTACAGCTTTTCCAGCCCTGCCGGGTCACCCGATCGAACCAGGTCGACGATTTCTGGCAGGTTGAGAGAATTTGCCGTGCTCTCTGTGCGTGACACTATCAGCCTTTCCCTATGACCACGTATGCAGCCCAATCCCGCAGCGGAATGCTGCCGGAGCGGACCGCTTCGAGCCGGGCGCGGCGAAGCGCCTCGGCCGGCGCATCGCCCTCCCGCAAACGAAGGTAAAAAGATCGGAACAACTCGCCGGTGGAATCGGGCGCCGGCCACAGGCTCGCAACCACGGAACCCGCGCCGGCGGCTATCCATGCGCGTGTGAGGCCCAGCAGGCCAGCGCCGCGGCGAACGTCGCCGCGTCCGGAACTGCAGCCGCTCAGAACCACCAGGCCCGGCGCCCGCGTCCATGCGGCCACATCCGCGGGGGTTAGCAGATCGGGTTTGCCGTCCGGCTGCAGGCTCAGCACGATATCCGCTCGTGCCGGGCCGCGCTCGGATACCAGGAAGTGCGTCGCAAAGTGCAGTATCGCGGGCGCCGGCGCGGCTGCCAGCGATCGGGACGCCGCGGCCGCGCCTTCGAGCAGAACGGGACGCTCTGCGCCCCAGGCGGCCGCCGCCGCGCGTATCTCGGTGGCGCTTCCGGCCAGCCGGGGCAGCTCTATCAAGGGTTTTGTTTTGATGAGGCCCCTCGCGCGCGGGTCGGCGCGGTTGTATATCGCGTCGCCCACGGCCACAAATTCCCCCGAGAACTCCGGCTGCCTCGTTTCCAGCACGAAGTGCGCGCAGGGGACGTTTGAGAGCGCGTACCGCTCTCCCAGGCGCGCCCCTCCCGGTATCTCGGCAGCGGCGAGAGGCGCCTGGAGCAGGTCCTCGTCCAGCGAGAGCGCCCAGGCGGCGGCGTCGAGCACGCGCCGGCTCAATTTCCCGAACAGTATTTCGTAGATTCGCGCCGCATCGGCGCCAGGGCGGCCATCGCGAATCGACTGCGTGAAAGCGGCCACGCTCGCGCCCAACTCCCGCCGGCCGGGCAGTTCGTGCACCTCGATGGAATCGCGCGTCACCGCCCACAGGTACGACGCCGCCTCTCCGCTGCGGATGCTAAGGAGCGCCTGGCCGGGGCGCAGCGCCCTCCGCACGCGAACGTCGAGGTCGCCGTCGCTGCCGGAAACCGCGCTCCGGACGCCAGTGCGCGCCTCGGCGAGGGCCATCTCGTACCGCAGCCGCCGCGCTTCGGCGCGAAGCTCCGGCGTGGCTTCCGCGAGCATGCCGGATTCAGCCGCGCGCAGCCTGGCCAGCAGCTCGCCATACTCGGGGGCAAGGCGCTGGTAGCGCCCCGAGGTTGTCACGAGGGCGCGAAGGCTGGCGGCGCGCCCGTTCTCGACCGCTCGGAATCCTTCGGCGGCATAGGCGGGGTTACCGGTGCGGAGGTACTGGGAGGCGGCTGTTTCGGCGTAGGCGGAGTAGAGGTCGTCAAGGGTGGCATCGGCGCCGATGCGGTGCGCGTCGGAGGGCGCGAGGTCGAGCCGGAACCGGCGAGCCAGCGAAACCGCGTTCCGGAAATCCGCCAGCGCTTCGTCGTGGCGGCCCGCCGCCGCACGGGCGCGTCCGCGGCAGAAATAGCCCATCCAGTTCGGGTTGCCAGCAGCTTCCGCAATTGCCAGGCCCGCCAGCGCTTCAGCCGCCTGCACGTCGCCCTGCGCGAGCCTGAGCATGGATAGAGTGCGGTAGGAGTTTTCCAGGTCCGGCGAGGCGGCGAGTTTCCTGAGGCGGAAGGCGTTCGACACGGAGGCATCGGCCTCCTCGAGCCGGCCCGCATCCATCAGCAGGTGTCCCCGGTAATTCCACACCTGCGCGGCGAGGCGCGTGTTGCCTTCCGCCTCGGCTTCGTCAATAACGTTCGCGAGCGCCGGGAGCGCGGCATCAATTCCCGAAATGTCGGCTTCGATTTTCGCAAGCTGAAACGAAAACAGCGAGTGCAATGCACGATTGGGGTGGGATTCGAGAAGCGCGAGGCCGCGCCGGGCCTCTTCGTAGGCGCCGTCCATCTCGGAGAGTTGCAGATGCAGGGAGGAGAGATTCAGTGAGGCCGCAGCCGCGGCTTCCCAATCTCCGGCCGATTCGGCGAGCTCGCGCGCGCGGATATACGCGTCTAAAGCGTCTCCATATTTCATCAATCCGAACGAGCAGCCGGCGAGATTCAGCAAAAATCGCGTAGCTGCGCCCACGGCATTTTCCGCCATGGCGGACTCATATGCTTTGCGATTGGTTTCTGCGGCCTCGGAATAACGGCGCGCGGCGAAAAGGGAGTTAGCGAGGGTATTGAGCTCGCGCAGGCGGGAATTCGCGCGAACAGAGAGGAAAGAGGGTTGGCTTTCCCTCCGCTGATTGCCGGATCCACACGGAATCAGCATCAACAGACAGAACACAAGTGCTCTGCCCTGCATCGCGAGCCGACGAGAGGAACCGCTTGAGAGTACGGGGAACCCCGGTTCCCTGGTGGCTACCCGGACGGGTTACCACCAGGGAAATACTATCAGAGTTTCGGGTGGATTCAACCATTCTGGCTGAAATTGAACCGGTCTAGTATCAGCAACCCGGTAGTGGTAGTACGATAATTATCGGTTCCGGATCGTGGCTTATTCCAGGGTACATGTAGGTCCTCCTTCCGACGGAAGCATCGGTTGCTTCCGACCCGGACTTTAGGTGGAAGGAGACGCGCAGTACCCCCCTACGCTACGCTAAGCTGTTGTTACTGCTGGAGAAATATTCAGTACTGCGGAGTTATTGGTCTCAGAGCTTGACGATGCGCTGCTGCTCGGCGGAGTCCCGCGCCATGAGTGTTATCTCGTTCACCCGCCAGATTTCGTCTGGCGTTATCCCCGGTTTAGCACCCAAATATACAGACTCCAAGAAGTCGATAAACACCGAGCGACTCCGTGGAAGTGACGTAATTGTGCGCGGCTTTTCCCCTGTCGAAAGTACCGTTACTCCGGTCGAAGCCTGATACTCTACTACGCCCTTCGGCCCCGCCAGCCGCAGGCGATCGTCTCCGTGAGAAGGCGCGTTGTCGGGCCGGAAGTAGTCCATCCGCAGCGTTGCCGCGCCACCGTTGTCGAGCTTGAACAGCGTGGCTGTGACCGTTTCCATCTCGCCGAGTTCGGGAAAACCCAGCCGGGCCTGCGTGGAGTACGCCTCGGTGAACTCGCGGCCGCTGGTCCAGCGCATGAGGTCGATCATGTGAATGCCGATCCAGGCTATCGTTCCGCCGTAGGTGGAGCGATGCTTGTACCACTCCGGACGCGTGCCGGCTTTGTACGATTTCTGCGCGGCAATCTGAGCAACCTCGCCGATCTCGCCTGAGTCCACTACCTGTTTCATGGCCAGATACGGGCCGGAGAAGCGCATTGGGAGCAGGGTAGAGATGCGGATACCGGAGCCGGTCACCACGCGCTTCACCTTCGCGAGTTCGTCCAGTTCGATCGCGAACGGCTTTTCGGCGATGGTGTTCAGCTTGCGTTCGGCGCAGGCGATCACGGCTGCGGCGCGCTCGCCGTTGTTATTGCAGACGGCGACGATGTCGAGTTGCTCGGAATCGAGCATCCGCCGGTAATCGGAGTAGATACGCTTCGGAGCGGCGCGCCCCAGCACCGCGAGATCCACTTGGGCGGCTGCCACCAGCTCGACGTCGGGCAGCCGGTTCAGAGGCCCTAGTATTTCTTCTGGGTGGCCATCGGTTCCAACAAGTCCGAGCCGCACTTTGCGCGGCAGCCGCACGGCTGCAACGGGGGCTTGCAGCGCAGCCGCGCCCGCAAGAAACGTACGCCGGCTTAGTTCTTGCATGCCTGAGATTGTTGCACAGATGAACTCAATCGAGTGTCTTGTGGAACCTCAGCGCGCTAAGGCCGAGTATGACGGCGCCGTAGGCGGCCAGCGCGAGCATCTGCGGCCACAGCACCTCTAGGCCAACGCCCTTCAGGAACAGCCCCCGGACTATCACCATGAAGTATCGCAGCGGATTGAGCAGGCTGAGGTACTGCACAATCTCCGGCATGTTCCGGATGGGAAAGGCGAACCCGCTCAGCATGAACGCCGGGGTGAAGAAGAAGAACGATCCCAGTACGGCCTGCTGCTGAGTCTGCGAGACCGTCGACACGAACAGACCAACGCCGGCGGTGCTCATCAGGAACAGCACCGATGCCGCGAGCAGCAGCAGCGGACTTCCGCGCAACGGTATGCCGAATATGATGAGCGCGGCGATAGTGGCGAACGCCACCTCAAACAGGCCCGCCAGCGCGAACGGCAGCGTCTTGCCCACCATCAGCTCCAGCGGGCGAATGGGCGTCACCATGAGCTGCTCCATGGTGCCGATCTCTTTCTCGCGGACGATCGCCATCGCCGTAAGCATGATTGTGACGAGTGAGACGACGTTCACGACCACGCCCGGCACGAAGTAGTTCCGGCTGCGCAGGTCCGGGTTGAACCACACGCGGGTTTCCGCCGACACTCCCGGGAGCTTCAGCGGCACGGGGCCGCCCGCTTCCATGGTGCTTCCCACCAGTTTCGATCTCCGCACGTGGCCGAACCTATCGGCGGCAAAGCGCGAGACGATCTCGCCGGCGTACGCGCCGACGATCGACGCCGTGTTCGAATCGGAGCCATCGACGAGGATCTGCACGGCTGAGGGCCGGCCGCGCGCCACGTCTCCTCCGAAGCCCGGCAGCACGCGAACGACCGCCTGGACGGCGGAACGGTCGAGCAGCGCCTGCGCCTCGTCCTCGCCCGCGGGAGCGGCGGCGATCGTGAACCGCCCGGAGCCCTCGAAGGCGGCGCGCAGTTCGCGGCTCTCGGGGGTGCGGTCCAGGTCCATCCACGCCAGCGTGGCGCGCTCAACGTCGAGGTTGACTGCGAAACCGAAGACAATCAACTGAATCAGCGGCAACCCAAAAAGGAGCGCGCGCATGCGCGGCTCGCGCAAGGTCTGGCGGAACTCCTTAATGATCACGTTGAGCACCCGCTCGCGCATCAGGCCGCCTTCCGCCGGATCGCTCGCGTGGTCACGAGGAACACAGCCGCCGCATATGCCAGCAGAAACCCGATCTCGCCCAAAACCACGTCCGGCCCCGCGCCTTTCAGAAACAGCTCTTTCAAGGCCGAGACGAAATAGCGCGCAGGCACGATATGCGTGATGGCACGGATCGCGGCCGGCATGTTCTCGATTGAAAACACGAAGCCGGACAACAGAAACGCCGGCAAGAACGTCGTGACCATCGCAAGCTGGTACGCCAGGACCTGCGAGCGCGCCAGGGCGGAAATCATGAGTCCCCAGGCAAGCGAGCCGAAAAGGAACAGGAACACGGGCAGGGCCAGCAGTATCACGCTGCCTCGCATGGGGACGCCGAAAACGCCGGTTCCAACGATCACGGATACGACGGTGTCCACCAGACCGAGAACGAAGTATGCCGACATCTTGCCCAGGACCAGTTCAGACGGGCGGACCGGTGTCGATAGAAGCTGCTCCATCGTCCCCGTCTCCCACTCGCGCGCTATGGCGAGCGACGTGATGAGGGCGGCGATGATCGCCACAATCACGGCGATCAGCCCGGGGACGATGTAGTTGCGCGACTTCAGCTCTTCGTTGTACATCACGCGCGGGCGCGCTTCCACAGGCGTGCGCAGGTTTCCCGCGCCCCTGCGATCGAGCGCTGCGCGCCGCACCATCTGCGAGTAGTCCGCAATCGTGGCCTCGATGTATCCGCGCGCGATGCTGGCCGTGTTCGAGTCGCTGCCGTCCAGGATCACCTGCACGGACGCCGTGCGCCCGGCGAGCAGGTCGCGGGCGAAGCCGCGCTCAATCACGATGGCGGCGAGCGCGCGGTTCGCGTCTATCGCCTCTTCGATGCCGGTGTAGCGCTCCGCCGTGCCAATCACGTTGAAGAAGCGCGAGCCTTCGAACCGGGCGATCAGCTCCCGGCTCTGAGGCGTACGGTCGTCATCCTTGATAAGCGTGGGGACGCGATCCACGTCCAGGGTCAGCGCGTAGCCGAACAGCATCAGCATGAGGAGCGGAAGCGCGAGCGCGCCGGCGAGGCTCCGCGGGTCGCGCAGCACATGCAGGAACTCCTTGCGAGCCACGGCGCGCGTGCGGCGCAGGTTCATGCGGCTCCCCTCTCTTCCTGCTCGATGCGCGCGACGAAAACGTCCTCCATCGACGGCTCGATGCGTTCCAGACGCCGCACCTGAATGCCCGCCCCGCGCAGCAGCGCGCCGATGCGCTCGC
>JBLNBX010000204.1:0-15805 GCA_050260275.1 bacterium | reverse complement strand
GCGGTAGAATGCGGGCGGAGACACGCTTGCCGAACCGTGACAACAGAGCTGAGGAAACCGAGCTGGCGCGCGCCCTCATGCAGGGCGACGCGGGAGCCTTCGACCGTTTTGTGGACGTTTTCAGGTCGAAGATCTTCCAGTACAGCTTCCTGATGTGCGGCCATCGCGAGGACGCCGAGGAAGTGGCCCAGGACACGCTCATGAAGGTGTTCGAGAATTTCGACCAGCTTCGCGAGCCCGAGCGCGTGCGCCCCTGGGTGTTCCGCATCGCCAAGAACGCGTGCCTCATGAAGCGCCGCAAGAGCGTCTTTGCCCCGGAGCACGAGCTTTCGATTGACGATTTCCTGCCTCACTCGCATGAGGGCGGCGGCGAATCGCGGAAACTCGAAATCGCGGACTGGTCGGCGCTGCCCGACGATCAGGTGCTCCGCTCCGAAGTTCAAGCCGTGGTGCGGCGCGCCATCGGCGAGCTGCCGGAGATCTACCGCGCGGTGATCCTGCTGCGCGATATCGAGGAACTGACTACGGAGGAGGCCGCGCAGGTGCTCGACGTGAGTCAGGAGGTCGTCAAGACGCGCCTGCACCGCGCGCGGCTGGCCGTGAGGCAGAAGCTCGACGAGTATTTGAGATCCGTGCAGGCGGGGGTGAAGTGATGCACGACGAGAGACATCCGGAAGACTGCAAACAGGTGTTTGCGATGCTTTCCGAGTACCTGGATGAGGAGCTCGCTCCGCAGTCGTGCGAGGAGCTGCGCGAGCATCTCTCGCACTGCCCGCCCTGCATCGAGTTTCTCGACAGCCTCAAACGCAGCGTGCAGCTCTGCCACGATTGCGGGCTTGCCGAAACGCCCCCGCCGCTGACTGAGGCTGAAAGAGCGCAGCTTGTGGCAGCATACGAGCGCTGGCGCAAGCGAAGCTGACGCGGCCACCTCGCGCGTGAACCGACCGTGACCGTGGCTGCTCGGTCCGGCCCGCTATAATTGCTTAGTGCAGTTGTCAGCAGCCGATTGGCTCGTAGTTGCCCTCTATTTTGCCTTCAACCTCGGCATTGGACTCTACTACAAGGCCCGCGCTGGAAAGAATGTAGGCGAGTACTTCCTCTCAGGCCGGAACGTGCCCTGGTGGCTCGCCGGGCTCTCCATGGTGGCGACAACGTTCGCTGCCGACACGCCTCTTGCCGTTACCGGGCTCGTCGCCACGGGCGGAATCGCCGGAAACTGGCTGTGGTGGAACATGGTGGCCGGCGGCATGCTGACCGTGTTCTTCTATGCCCGCCTGTGGCGCCGCGCGGGCGTCATGACGGACGTCGAGTTCGCCGAGATACGCTACTCCGGACGCCCCGCCGCGTTCCTTCGCGGCTTCCGCGCGCTCTATTTCGGACTGCCCATCAACTGCATCGTGCTCGGCTGGGTGAACCTGGCCATGGTTAAGATTCTGATGCTCGTCCTGGGCGTGACGAAGGTGCAGGCGCTGGGCATCGTGCTCGGGATGATCGCCTTCACGGCGATGATCTCGACGCTCGCCGGCCTGTGGGGCGTCCTCATCACGGACGCTTTCCAGTTCTTCGTCAAGATGGGCATGGTGATTGTGCTTGCGGTTTTCGCCGTGCGCGCGGTGGGCGGAATCGACGGACTGAAGCTCAAGCTGGCCGCCGTGGACGCGGCGCGCGAGGGCGGCGGCTCCGTCCTGAACTTCATTCCCGACCTGAACTCCGCGTGGATGCCGATGATCACGTTCTTCGTATACATCGGCATGAGCTGGTGGGCGAGCTGGTATCCCGGCGCGGAGCCGGGCGGAGGCGGCTACGTCGCGCAGCGCATGTTCTGCGCAAAAGACGAGCGCCATTCGCTGCTCGCGACGCTCTGCTTCAACGTGACCCACTACGCAATCCGGCCCTGGCCATGGATCCTGGTGGGCCTCGTCGCGCTGGTCATGTTTCCTGGGCTGGCGGACCCCGAGACAGGCTATATCCGCGTGATGATCGCAGAGTTGCCCGCTTCGCTGCGAGGGCTCATGATCGCGGCGTTCGCGGCCGCGTACATGTCAACCATCTCGACGCAGCTCAACTGGGGCGCGAGCTACATCATCAACGACTTCTACCGCCGCTTCCTGAAGAAGGACGCGAGCGACCGCCACTACGTGCGAGCGTCGCAGGCGGCCACCGTGCTGCTGACCATCGTATCGGCCGGAGTCACCTTCTACATGGACTCCATCGGCGGCGCGTGGCGGCTGCTGCTCGGCATCGGCGCGGGGACGGGCCTCGTGCTGCTGCTGCGCTGGTACTGGTGGCGCATAAACGCCTGGAGCGAGGTGGCGGCGATGGTGTGCGCGTTCGTTGTCTCGACCGCGCTGTACTTCGCAGGGTACGACAACAACCAGCCGCGCGATTTCGCCTGGATCATGATCATCACCGTGTCGGTCACCACAGTCGTCTGGCTCGCGGCGACGTTCCTCACAGCTCCGGAATCGAAGGATACGCTGGTCGCGTTCTACCGGCGCACGCGCCCGTCGGTGGTGGGATGGGGGCCTGTGACCCGGCTCGCTCCGGACGTGAAAGCATCGGGCGATGGCTGGCGAAACCTCCTGGACACGGTCTGCGGCATCGCGCTCATCTACGGGTGGCTCTTCGGCATCGGCAAGCTGCTCTTGGGCGAGACCGCGCTGGGCCTCGCGCTGATCGCGGGTGGAATGGCAGCCGGCGCGGTGATCTATCGCGACCTCTCAAGCCGTGGCTGGAGCACGGTGGTGGACTGAGCGGCCCATCGGCACGGCTGAAGCCGCGCAGCAATACGGCCCCAACGCGATCGGCGAAGCCATTGGAGCCCCTTGGGGGTGGGCTTGAGCCCGCGCAGGGCCTCAGCCCTGCAAATCGAGCAGCATCAGCACAGGGCCTGAAGCCCGATTGAGGAGGCGTGTATCCGGCACGGCTGAAGCCGTGCCCTGATACGAACCCAGATAGAGCCGCGACGGAGTAGCTCCCGCAGCGGACTGAACTCCGCCCCCCCCCCGATCGCCGGTTCCGGCTCCCCTGCCAGCGCGCCCACGCCTCCAGTGGGGCGGACGCCCTCGTCCGCGCCGGACCGCCTGGTCCGGCGCGGCCTCACCCTGAACCCTCGCAGCATCGGCGCCGTCCCGTGATGATCAGGTGCCTCCGGGAGGGCGACTTTATAATGGAAACGTACATCCATCGCCCACGATGAGAACCTTCTACCTCGAGACTTTCGGCTGCCAGATGAACGTCCACGACTCGGAAAAAGTGGCCGGCGTACTCGCCATGCGCGGGTATACGCGCGTGGACACGCCCGAGTCGGCGGACCTAATCCTGTACAACACGTGCAGCATCCGTGACAAAGCCGAGCGGAAGGTTTACAGCCGCTTGCGGCAGTTCCGGCGCGCGGCTGGCAACGGCTCGGGGAACGGCCAGGTGTTCGGGGTGCTCGGCTGCGTGGCGCAGCAGGAAGGCGAGCGCATCTTCGACCGCGCTCCGCACGTTTCGCTTGTGTGCGGCTCGGCCAGCTACAACCGGCTTCCGGAACTGCTTGCGCGCGTCGAAAACGGCGAGCGCCGCGTTACGGGGCTGGAATGCGCTACGGACGAAACGTTCGAAACGCCGCTCACGCGCCGCGACAACCCTTACCGCGCGTACATAACGATCATCGAGGGCTGCGACAAGAGCTGCGCCTACTGCGTCGTGCCGTTCACGCGCGGTGGCGAGCGCAGCCGCCCCAGCGCGTCCGTGATGGACGAGGCTCGCGCGCTGGCTGAGGCCGGGTACACGGAAATCCAGCTCCTAGGGCAGAACGTGAACAGCTATCGCGACCCCTCGCCCGCGGGCTGGAGCTTCGCTGAACTGCTGGCTCGTGTCGCGGAGATTCCCGGGCTGCGCCGGGTCCGGTTCACCACCTCGCATCCGCGCGATTTCGGCAAGGACATCGTGGACGCGATCAATGCCAACCCCGTGCTGGCCAACCATGTTCATCTTCCGGTGCAGTCGGGCTCCACGCGCGTGCTCGCGCGGATGCAGCGGCTATACACGCGCGAGGAGTACATGCAGCGGATCGAGTGGCTGAAAGCGTCGCCTCGATCGATTGCGATCAGCACCGACATCATCACCGGATTCTGCGGCGAGACCGAGGAGGATTTCCGCGAGACGCTGTCGCTCCTGGACGAGGTCGAGTTCGATTCCGTGTTCAGCTTCAAGTACTCTGCGAGGCCGAACACGCCGGCGCTATCACTGGATGGGCACGTGCCCGAAGAGGAGAAGGCGCGGCGGCTGGCCGAGGTGCAGGACCGCCAGCGCGCGATCCAGATCCGGCGAAACTCGGCGCTGATCGGCACCGTCCAGGAAGCGATGGTTGAGGGTTTCAACCGCGCCACCGGGCAGTGGATCGGCCGGACTTCGCAGAACCGCGTCCTCAACTTCACGGGGGGCGGGGAAGCGCTTGAAGGCAAGTACGTGAAAGTGCTGGTGACGCGAGCCGGCGCGAATTCGCTTGTGGGGCAGGCAGTGGATTCGTCCGGTACGGTGGTCTAATGGGAGGAGAGGCGCCCTCATGGAAATCGAGATGAAGATTCGCGGGTTGATGATGGACCCGATGACAAACATGCCGATCGTGATCCTCAAGGACGTGAACAGCAACTCGATTCTGCCGATCTGGGTGGGCGTTTACGAGGCCAACGCGATCGCGCTCGAAATCGAAAAAGTCACCACTCCGCGGCCGATGACGCACGACCTCATCAAGACCATGCTCCTCGGCCTGAACACCGGCATCAAAAAAGTGGTGGTCAGCGACCTCAAGGACGACACCTTCTACGCCGTCATCTGGCTGGAGCGCAACGGCGAGGTGATCACGGTGGACTCGCGCCCGAGCGACGCGCTAGCGCTCGCACTGCGGCTGGACTGCCCGATCTTCGTCGAAGACTCAGTGCTGAAGTCCTCAAAGATGGCGAACTCGGTTTCCGAAAAGGTCAACAACAACGAGGAGCTGCGGCGCTGGCTCGAGAATCTGAACGACGAGGACCTCGGGCGCTACAAGATGTGAAAAGCCGGCAGCCGATCCTTAATTCCGCCTAACAATCTGCCGCTTGCTCCGTCTATAAAGGTGTGAGCGGCAAGAACCCAACACGGATCAGGAGATTGGCCGTGGCTGGCGTGACCGCCGTCACCATGGCGGTGGCCGGTGCGAGCTCTCCTGGCCGCACGTTCATCTGTTCGGCACAGAATTTCGTATCGAACTACCGCGCCATCGATGAATTGAGCGTTCCTGCGGGATTCCTGGAGAAGGTGGCTATCAGCCTTGCTCTTACCCGCTCGCACACGCCGCCGCAGGCGTGCGTGTCGCGGTGCGGAACGCTCTAAGGGGTTGTGAGGGCTTCCAGAGGGGTGCATGGGGAGCGCGCAAGCGCTCCCCATGCGTTTTACCGGGTTACTTCTTCTTCGGAGCAGCCTTCTTGGTGGCCGGCCGTGAGCTGGGCCAGCCGGTGATGTGCTCACGCTCAACCTCGAACGTCACCATGTAGGGATCGGCGATCAACTCGGTCGCCACACCGCGGAAGGTGATCGTTGTTCCGGGCGCTGCAGGACCAGGGAGCGCCGTATCGATGACCTTCAGGGTGACCTCAGGCGTGTTGGGTTCGCTTATCGCGAGCACGACTTCTTTCGGAGCCCTCTCCGGGGTCGCGCTGATCACCGTGCCGCGGAACGGAGGCTCGCCTTCCGGAGGAATTAGGGCGCCCTTCATGCCAGCCTCGAAGTAGTTCGGGTCGGCCTTGGCGGCATCCTTCAGCTTTATCCACAGAGCCATGGCCGGATCGCTCGCCGCGATCTGCTGAACCTGGTGCTCTTTCACCTCGGCTTCGCTGAGGATCTTGAAACCGGTAGGAGGCATTGCGTTCGCCTTCGCCGTCGCGAGCAGCTCCTGGAGCCCCGCCTCATCCTTGCCGTGATAGGTGTTGTACGCGTTGGTGACATATTCCAACAGCGTCTTGCGGCGAGCCTCGTCCACCGCGCCGGGACCGTCGTAAGCGGCGGCTCTGGCGATGAAGAACAACGCATCGGATTGCAGCTCAACCTTCTTCTGGCCGATCAGCGAGGAGCCCAGCCAGTAGGCGCCCTCGGCATCGGCAGGGTTGAGCTCGAGATTCGCGCGCAACCTCCTCTCGGCCTCGACGTAGTCTTTCGCCTGCATGGCCAGATAGCCGAGAGCGCGCTGGCCCACGGCGTCCAGCTTCATAGCGTCCTTGGTCTGCTTCCATGCGTCATCGGCGACGCCCGCAGGACGGAGACTCTCGAGATCATCGGCCAGCATCCGGGCGCAGCGGGCTCCGAACTCCGAGTCCTCCGCGCTCAGATTGCCCATTGGGACGATGATTGCAGTCCAGTAAATCGCGGTCAGGTTCTTGGGGTCCTCGGCGAGGATCTGCTTGGCTGTCTCGAGCATCTTGTCGCGCTGGTTCAGCAGCCGGTAAGCCTCCAGGTACTGAACCATGCGGGCGACTTTGAAATCGGTGTTCGGGTACTTTTTGGTCCAGTCGTCGAGGAGCGCGAGCTTCTTCGCGCCATCCGTCGCCTTGCCGATTTCCTGGACCAGGTCGTACTCCGCCCTGTCCTTCCATTGTGGCCCGGCCTGTTGCGCCTGGCCGGCCTGCGCGGGCTGCGCCTGCTGCGCCTGCGCCTGCTGCGCCTGCGCCTGCCCAAGGGCTAGGGTTAGCGCGGAAGAAACCGCAACCGCCATAAACGTCTTACTCAATTGAGCGAGCACTCACGCCTCCTCATCTGCCCTTTTCCGATGTGCCGGTCCTCCAGAGCTGCTAGGGGACCGTCCACTGCCCGGGTCCGGCGGTCAAAACCGCTTTCGGGACAAAGCGGAGTATAGCCGAATTTTTCTGCAGCGTGCAACATTAAGGTACAACTGTTTGGACGGCGAAAACGTGCGATCGGGTTTCGCCGGGCAGCTTTTTGGACCCGCTCCCGGCCTGCGGCCGCGGCTGTGCTAGAATCCGGTCTTTCAATGCATTACGCCGACCTTGCAGTTGTGGTCGCCTACCTCCTCGGCATCACCTGGTTCGGAGCCAGGTTCCGGAAGTCGCAGAAGAGCCTGAAAGACTACTTCCTCGGCGGCCGGACTGCACCCTGGTGGGCCATCGCGCTATCCATCGTCTCGGCCGAGACGAGCACCCTTACCATCATCGGCACTCCGACGTTGGCCTTCGCTGGCGATTTCGGCTTCCTGCAGGTGGTTTTCGGCTACCTCCTGGCCCGGATCGTGATCTCCGCGCTGTTCCTGCCGCACTACTTCCGTGGCGAGATGTTCACCGCCTACGAGCTGATCGAACGGCGCTTCGGGCCGCGCCTCAGGAAACTGACTGCCGGGACGTTTCTCGTGGTCCGGGCCTTCGCAGAGGGCGTCCGGGTGTTCGCCATCTCGATTGTCATCTCAATCATCCTCGGGACAGGAGAGATGGCGTCCATCATCCTCATCGTCTGCCTCACCCTGTTCTACACATTCGAGGGCGGCATGACGGCTGTCATATGGACAGACGTCGTTCAGATGGTTCTGTACGTCCTCGGGGCCATCGTGAGCCTGGTGGTCATCCTCCAGCAGATCCCCGGGGGCTGGGAGCACGTCGTGGAGGTGGCCGCGCCTCTCGGCAAGTTCCGTGTGTTCGACTTCAGCTTCTCGCTCACGCCAGAGTTCTTCTCGCGAACGTACACGTTCTGGGCCGGCATCATCGGCGGTACTTTCCTGACGACCGCCAGCCACGGAACAGAGCAATTAATGGTTCAGCGGCTGCTCGCGGCGCGCTCCAAGGGCGAGAGCCGCGCGGCGCTGTTCGCGAGCTGGGCGGTCATCGTCTTCCAGTTCACGCTTTTCCTGGTGATCGGCGCGATTCTGTTCGTCTACTACCGGGAAACGGGCGCGACCCCGCCGGATCCTCCGGACCGGCTGTACCCGCAGTTCGTCTGGAATCAACTGCCGCCCGGCCTGGCGGGGCTGGTGATCGCGGCAATTCTGGCCGCCGCCATGTCCAACCTGAGTGCCGCGCTTAATTCTCTCGCGTCCACGACCATCATGGACTTCATCAGGCCCATCGAGCAACGACGGCGCAGGACGGAGGGTTCCTACCTCAATATGGCGCGCGGAGCGACCGTCGTCTGGGGCGTCATTCTGGTTGCGATCGGCTACGCGGCCCGCCACTGGGGTAGCGTGCTCGAGGCCGGGCTCACGGTTGCATCGATTGCCTACGGCGGACTTCTGGGCGTGTTCCTGCTCGGCGTGCTGACGCGCCGCACCGGCGAGATCGCCGCCATGGTCGGAATGCTGGCGGGCCTCGCGGTGGTGGTGTACCTGAAAATCGCGACCTCCGTGGCCTGGACGTGGTACGTCTTGGCCGGCACGTCGCTCACCTTCGTCACAGCCTGGCTGGCGTCGTTCGTATTTGGGGAGAGGAAATGGCCGAAACAGGCCTGAAGCGCGACCTCGGCGTTTGGAGCGCGGCGGCAATTGTCGTCGGCACGATCATCGGAAGCGGCATATTCCTGGTGCCGCACGATATGATTCGCCAGGTCGGCTCGCCGTCGATGGTTTTCGCCGTTTGGGTGTTCGGCGGATTGCTGTCGCTGTTCGGAGCGCTCACCTACGCGGAACTGTCCTCGGCGATGCCGGAGGCCGGGGGCGAGTACGTTTACCTGCGCGAGGCGTACGGGCCGGTGTGGGGATATCTGTACGGCTGGACACAGATGTGGGTGGCAAAAAGCGGCTCGATCGCATCGATGGCCAGCGCTTTTTTCTTATATCTCGCCAATTTTCACCCTGGCCTCGATACGATTGCCTGCGTCGTGCCGCTGAACATCGGCCCGGGCTGGGCGCCGCTGGAAATCCGGTACGGGCAACTGCTGGCGATGGCGATAATCATGCTCCTTGCGGCCGTCAATTATGCCGGCGTGAAGTTCGGGGGCGGAGTGCAGGTGGTGGTGACGGCGGCAAAGGTCGGGCTCATCGCAGCGATTATCGTCATCGGGCTGGGCAGCGGAGCGGGTTCCGGCGCGAATTTGTCAACGTCGATCCCGGTAGCGGGGGGCGCGGCGGGGTTTTTCGCTGCTCTGGTCGGCGCACTTTGGGCCTACGACGGCTGGAATAACGTGAGCATGGTTTCGTCGGAAATCCGCAACCCGCAGCGGAACCTTCCGCGCGCGCTGATAGCCGGCACTCTGGGCGTGATCGTGGTCTACGTCTTGACGAATTTGGCGTACTTTTATGTGCTGCCGGCGCAGGACGTGGCTTCGAACGAGCGTGTAGCGGCGAATATGATGGGGAGGATTTTCGCGGGCGGCGGCGCAGCGGCGGTGAGTATCGCGGCCATGGTATCCATATTCGCCGCTCTCAATGGATCAATGCTCGCGGGTGCGAGGGTGCCCTATGCGATGGCCCGCGATGGCCTGTTTTTCAAACCGGTTGGGCGCGTCCACCCGCGCTTCGGCACGCCGGGCGTATCCATCATAGTGTTGTCGGCTTGGGCGTCGCTTCTGGTGCTCACGGGACAGTTCAGAAATCTTTACACCTACGTCGTTTTCGCGAGCTGGCTGTTGTACGGCATGACCGCGGCTGCGGTGATTGTGCTGCGCCACAAGCGGCCAGATCTGCACCGCCCGTACCGGACCCTCTGGTACCCCGTGGTACCAGTACTTTTCCTGCTCGGGGCGGCGGCGGTAATCTTCTTCACCCTGCGGGAATCACCGCGCGAATCACTGCTCGGTCTGTGCGCCATATTTGCGGGATTACCCTTTTATTTTCATTGGCGGCGCCGCCAATTGTGATACGCTGTACGTGTCGCTCACGGGTCCCTGGGGCTTCGATTGGCAGCCGGATTCTCCGAGGGTGGCGGACTCTTGTTCTGAAATCAGAACAAAACTCTTGAATCCGCCGCGAAAATGCGCTATTACTGCAGTTGACAATCACCAAAAAACACGCTGCGCTGTTCCGATCGCGGAACGAACCGGGCGGCGCAGGGAGAATCCAGACGCCGGAGCGAACCATGGATGTGGCGAAAATCCTAACGGAATTGCGGCAAGAGCGCGAGCAGATCGAAGAAGCAATTATCAGTCTGGAGCGGTTAGCGCGCGGACGGGGAAAGCGGCGTGGGCGTCCACCGGCCTGGCTGTCGATGGCGAAGAAGCGCGGCAGGCCGCTCGGCAGCAAGAACAAGACGTCCGCGGCGGCCAAAACGGCCGTAGCGTAAGAGGGGGTATTGCTCCGTCGGCGCCCCCCGGAGGGGATGCCGCCACCAGGCGGAGCGTGTAAGCGTGCGGAGGCTGAGCGGGCAGGCGGATGGAGCGCCTGTCCGGTTCCGGGCGACCGCCGCGCGTTAGCGGTAAAGGCGGTACTCGCGCACCGCGGCGGTGAACGCTTTCAGCCCCTCCTCCCAATCCTCTTCTATCAACCGAGGATCTTCTCCCTTTTTTAGCAGTTCGAGCGTACGGCGGTTTCCGATCAGGCGGAGGTTCTCGTCCAGGTTCAGCTTTCCCGGATACAGGCGCAGAATCGCCGAAGCGATTTCAATACCCAGCCGCGCGCTGCGGAACGCCTCGCGTTCGGTTATCACGAACCTTACGCCTTCGAGGCTTTTACCTGCGAGCGGTGTCGCGTCCGGCGTGAAGCGCGTGGGGTAGAACCGGATGCCGGGGATGTGCCGGCTGTTCAGCTCGGCTGCTAGTTCCTGGCCTGAGATCCACTCGGCCCCGATCTGCTCGAAGGGCGCGGGCGTGCCCCGGCCGACCGAGTAGTTTTTAGAACCCTCAAGCATCGCTACCCCGGGGTAAAGCAGCGCTGCCGGCAGCGAGCGCATGTTGGGCGAAGGGTCCACCCAGCAGAGGCCGGTGGAGTCAAACCAATCGCCGCGTTGCCAATCCTCCATCTTCACCACGCGAAGGTCAGCGCCCAGTTTGCGTCTGGCGTTGAAGAATCGCGCCAGTTCGCCAACGGTGAGGCCGTGCCGCAACGGCATCGGCTCGTAGCCGGTGAAGGAGAGCAGGTCCGCATCGAGTATGGGGCCTTCGATGTGCACGCCCGTGATGGGGTTTGGCCGGTCGAGCACCCAGAAGGGCATGCGCCTCTTGGCTGCTTCCTCTATGGCGTAGGCCATGGTGGTTATGTAGGTGTAGAAGCGCGTGCCGATATCCTGGATGTCGAATACCAGGGCGTCGAGTCCGGAAAGCATCTCCGGAGTCGGCCTCTGGTTCGCGCCGTAGAGGCTCCACACAGGCAGGCCGGTGGCGGCGTCCTTGCCGTCGGCAATCTCCCTGTCCTCGCGGCCGGCGATGCCGTGCTCCGGGGAAAACAGGGCCCTGAGGTTGACCCCCGCTGCCCGCATGATGTCCACGTTGCGCGCGCCGGAGCGGTCCAGGCCGGTGTGGTTGGTGATGAGCCCGATGCGCAGCTTCGCGAATCGCGCAAACTTCTCCTTCGCCAGCACGTCAAGCCCGGTAAGCGTTTTCCCGTTGCGGTGCACCACGCGCCGGCCGCCCGCGCCGATCAGAGCCTCGTTGTAGCCGGTGATCGCGATGCCGGGCCTCGCGATGCCTATGGCGGCAGCGCTCGCCGTGGCGACGCGCGCGCGCAGGCTCGTGATCGCCGGCCGCGGCCGCGGATGCACGGGGTTGGTGAGCAGAATTACGAACGTCTCAGAAACCGGGTCGATCCAAAGCGAGGTTCCCGTGAAACCGGTGTGCCCGTAGGAGCCGATGGGGAACAGCTCGCCGCGATTTCCCGAAAGCGGCGAATCGATGTCCCATCCGAGCCCGCGAAGCACGGGCTGGTCCGGGGGAGACTGCGGAGTCGTGAACTTTTCGATCGTCGCCGCCCGAAATATCCGGTGGCCTCTGAACACGCCGTGCCCGAGCATCATTTGGGCGAAGTGGGTGAGGTCATCCGCGCTCGCGAACAGGCCAGCGTGTCCGGCGACGCCGCCCATGTAGCGGGTGGTGGTGTCGTGAACCACGCCGCGCAGTATCTCGCGCCCTATGCGCTCCGTTGGGGCGATGCGCGGCCGCAGAGACGCCGGAGGGTTGAACATCGCGGTCCGCATGCCGAGCGGCGTGAAGATGTGGGTGCGGGCGAACTCGGGCAGCGGGACGTCTGCTACCTTGCGCACGATCTCGCCAAGCAGAATGAAGTTGATGTCGCTGTAGGTGAACTTCACGCCCGGCGGATCCTGGGGCTTGTCCACCAGGGCGAGTTTCACGCCGGTGGCGTAGCCGCTCCAGGCAGGCTTCAGATCGAGATCGGGGCGAAGCCCGGAGAAGTGCGTGAGCAGCGCGCGGACGGTGATGTTGCTGCGGCCACTCTGGAACTCGGGCAGGTACCGGGTTACACGGTCGTTGATGCGGACCTTCCCGTCTTCGAAAAGCTTCATTATGCACGCCGTGGTGACGACCACCTTGGTGAGCGAAGCGACGTCGAAGATGGTGTCGAGCGTCATGAGCTCGGTTTTCGGCTCGAGTGCGCGGAAGCCGTACGCCTTGCGGTGGAGGATGTGGCCTCGATGTCCGACCACGACCACTGCGCCGGGGATCTCATCGTCGGCAATAGCCTCGTGGATGATGGCGTCGAGCTTGTGAGCAGCGGAGAAGGCCCCAGTTCGTTGGTTTTGCGTGTGGGGGGCAGTTTCCGCCATGCCGGGCGCTAAAGCAAGCCCAGCCAAGATGCAACGGCGGCTGAAATCCATACTACTAGCCCATTCTAGCGCCCGGAGCCGGCGTGAACGGTTTGCGAGGCGGTGGAAACAGGCGCGCAGGCTCTTTCAGGGAGTGGATTCGACTCGCGGCGGAGATTCCGCCGTGCACGCTGCGGCTTGCTGTGATCGATTGCGCTTGAAGATTCAGGGGCTGAAGCAGTGCGTGATAGGAGCCCCGACCCGAATCTGGCCGTTCTCGGGAAAACCAATCGGCTTTGGCTCTGACGCCTCTGCGGCCCGGCGTGCCGACGCCAGCACGCAACGCAACTGCTGCGCCGTGTTCCACTTTCTATTGCCCTTTCTCCGCGGCTGCAAAATCCGGAACAAAGCCCGGCAGGGCGAAAGAGAATAGCCCATGGCGTAAGCCATGGGACACCCGAGCCAATCCAGGCAGCCCCTGAAAGGGGCGTAAGAACGGGTCTGAGCACATTACCGGGCCAAAGTCTTACGCCCCCATCCGGGAGCTTGTTCTCGAAATACCGAGATCCCGACGGCTTGCGCCGTGGGCTACTTTCTGCCGCCCCTGCCGGGGCTCAAGAGCCCATGCAAAGCCCGGAAGAGCGAAAGCGAATAGCCTGTGGCTAAGCCATCGGAGCACCCTGGGGCGAGCTTGAGCCTGCGCAGGGCCGCGCGCATTGACACTGCGGAACCTCATTTAGCCCCGCTACTTGTCCCGCCAGAACAGCTCTGCGTCGGAGCGCCGGACGTAGTTCGCATCGATCGCCGCCGCGTCCGCGCACCCGCGCGACTCCGCGATCTTGCCCACCGCCGCCGCCAGCGCCCGCGGTACGTCCAGCACCTGCGCCCGCTCAAAACGCGTGCCCGCCAGCGCCGGTCTGAACGGCGAGAAATCCGTCGAGAGGAACTGGATATCCCCGTCCGGCAGCGTCGCCAGCCACTCCGGAAACCGTGCGACGACCTCGGGGGTTACCAGTTTCAGCGATGAATCGTACACGGCGCCGTAGACCTGCCCGCGCCGGGCATCCAGCACCGCCGCTCGCAGCGGCCCCTCGCCGAAGCTCGCCACCGCCTGAAGGTTCGAAACCGCCGCGGCGCGCTTTCCCAGCGCCTCGGCCAGCCCTTTCGCCGCCGCCATACCGACGCGCACCCCGGTGAACGATCCCGGTCCGGCCGCTGCCGCAAAGCAATCGATGGAATCGAGCTTCCACCCGGCGCGGTCAAGCAGTGCGCGCATGTGCCCGAACAGGGACGAGCCGAATCCTTCGGGCGAGTGCAGGAGCGACTCGGCTACAACCGCACCGTTCTCGACTGCGGCTATGCTGCCGAACGTGGCCGTGGTGTCGATCGCGAGTATCCGCATCGGCCCCGGCCTACTTCGTCAGGCTCCAAACCCGAACCAGCGAGTACACCTTGCCGTTCGCGTTCATCCCGTACAGCCGGACCGTTAGCGGGGCCGGATAGCTGCGCCCCTCACGATGGCTCAGCTTGAAGATGCCTTTCCTTCCCGTGCCGATCACGCGATAGTACTGCCCCTCTTCGCCCGCCACCTCGCCGATCCACAGGTACATCATCGAGCGCGTGGCGCGCGATTCACGCGTAAGGCTCACGGCGTATGCCGGCGGATTGGAGACGGAGATTTCCTGGCCGGCCGGCTCGGTGATCTCGAACGGGGCGCGCGTGGGGTTCTGCTCGATCTCCTGCATGATGATCGCGCGCGACTCGAACTTGTAAGACCGTAGTCCCTCTTTACGGCCCTCGCGCGAGATGTGCAGCACCCAGTCGTGTTCCTTATTAGGCGGCTCGCCCATCCAGCGGTCCGCTTTGAAGCCTTTCACCTTGATGTAGGTTCCGTCCACCGGGTTGAACCACGCGATGTCGTACGAGTGCCTCGGCAGCACGATCTCCACCGGCCCGGGGTTCTCGACGTAAACGATGTACTCGATGCCTTCAGGCGATTCCTCGCGCGGGCGCTGCAGCGCGATAGCGCGCCCGCCGTCCACGTCGAAGTACGGCTCCAGTTCCCAGAACCGCGTGCGGGAGAAAAAGTTGTACCACACCGTCATCTGCTTCGCGCCGGGCGAGTCCAGGTACTCGGGATTCACGTTCGCGCCCCCGCCGCCCCAGGTGCCCGTGTTGGCGAAGTACGGCGACTGCCCGTTCATCGTCGCGTTCCAGAGCCTGCGCCTGAACTCGTTTGTGTCCACCTCGTCCGGGCCGGTTCGCCCCGCCCCGCTGTCCTCGCGCGCAAAGCCGAGGTTCACAAAAGGCACCGCATACAACTGATGCTCGATGCCGCCGATGTTGTCGTCGGATGATTGGTAGCTCACGTAATTCATCCACTCGTCGCCGAGCAGCGGCGAGGACGTTTCGGCGGTGCTCGTCGAGCGCGGGTGCTGGTACGGGTCGAGCTTCTTCAGCAGGCCGCCGATTTCCTTCAGCAGCGCGCGGCCGTCCGTGTATTCCTCGAAGCGCTCCACGCCCTGCCAGGTGATATGGAATGCCGCGTACCGCGCCACCGCATACCTGATGTACCTCTCGCGCTGCTCGCGCTCTGGGAACAACTCCGCCAGGTGGTTGCCGTCCCACCCGAGGACGAGGTCCGCGATGATGCCCTTCGCGTTCATGTAGCGTATGCGGTCGTCCAGTTCGCGGAAGACCGCCGGATCCGGGCGGTTGCGCTCGGGGAAACTAGTGCGGTCGCGGGAGATGATCACGCCCCGGATGTGATTGAACTTCTGCTCAGCGCGCTTATTGACTACCTGCTCGAACACCGCCCGGTCGATAAACGGGAAGGTGAGCACGGTATCGCCCATCCACAGGTGCGGCGTCTTCTTGAGGTCGTCCACCAGCGCCCAGTGATGCACGTTGGCAGGCTCGATGAAACCCGGCGAGTCGGACGGGGTGGCGGTGAACGTCAGTTCCTTTCCATCGAACCTCGCGATGTTGCTGCTGATGCGGAACACCCACTCGCCTGGGTCGGTGGGCGTGAAGCGGATCACCATGCCGCGGCCGCCGTCCCAGAAGCCGGGCATCTTAAATGTGCGGTAGCGCGGCGACCGGAACTCCGCCTCGAGGTTTACGGTCACGTACGGCTCGGGATGCGCGGCGGCCTC
>JBLNBX010000203.1:0-8568 GCA_050260275.1 bacterium | reverse complement strand
GAGGCGGTCGCTGGCTGCCAGCGCCGGTTCCGGCGCAGCCTCCGCTTCCATGAGAGCCGCTATGTCGGCGACGGTTTGTGCGGGCGTCGGGACCCCCGCCTGCTCCGGCGCGTCCGGCCTCGCGCGTTCGATGGAGACGAAGAAGTTGTACCACTTCTTGCTCATGGCGGGTCCCCGACAACAGGCAAGCGTATCGGAAGGCCGGAGGTGAGTCAAGTTCGGCCCGGCAGCGGCAAGTCTAGCGCATGCTTTGGTTTTCGGGCGGACCGGCGCAGGCCCCCGCGAGCACGCTCCGCGCCGCGCGTTTCCAGCACTGTCCGGCTCAGATATAATCGGCAAAGAAAAAGCGAATTGGATCTCCAGAAGCAGCTCGCTTTGCTCCGCCGAAAAGTGGAGCGCATCAACAGCAAATACGCCGGCGCCGCTCCGGCGCTGCCGCGGCCTGCGCCGCCTCGCTATCCCGCCGACGAGGTTATTGACGGCGAGGTGGTCGAGACGCCTTCCGGTCGCCATTTCCAGACAGTCAAGCTGTGGGAGAGGCACCGGCGGCACGGCTCGCTCGACATTATCGACCTCCAGCAACTGCCCGAAGACCTGCTTGGCCCGCTCTCGAATGGAGAATGCTCGCCCTCGCCCGTCACGCGGTGGGCGTTTCTCGATACGGAGACCACCGGTCTGGCCGGCGGTTCCGGCACATACGCTTTCCTGATCGGCGTGGGCTCGGTCTCCGAGGATGGTTTTAGCGTCCGGCAGTTCTTTATGCGGGACTACGAGGAGGAGCCGAGCCTGCTTGAGGCGCTGTCCGAGCACCTGGCGCGGTTCGATGTCCTGGTTACCTACAACGGCAAGACGTACGACCAGCCGCTCCTTGAGACGCGCTATCGGATGTGCCGTATGCGCCCGCCGTTCTCGCGCATGCAGCACCTGGACCTGCTGCACGGGGCGCGCCGGTTGTGGAAGTTGCGGCTGGAGTCCTGCCGTCTGGTAGACCTCGAAAATCAGATACTCGGCGTGGAGCGCGAAGGCGACGTGCCCGGCGAGCTCATCCCGTTTCTGTACTTCGAGTACCTGCGCACGAAACAGGCGTTCCGGCTCATCCCGGTGTTCCACCACAACGCCATCGACATCCTGACGACGGCATGCCTTACCGCCATCGTGCCGTGGGCGTTCCGCGACCCGTCCTCGACGCGCGTGTCGCACGGCGCGGATCTGGTCGGCATCGCTCGATGGCTCGCAGCGAACGGCGAGCGCGAGCAAGCAATCGGGCTCATGCGCCGCGCGGTGGAAATCGGCCTGCCCGATGCGCTGCTGTTCCGGACGTTGTGGGACACGGCGTGCCTTGAGAAGAAGCGCGGCTGCGAAGACGCGGCGCTGTCCATCTTTGCCGAGCTGGCCCAGTCGCCGAATCCGTACCGCGTTGCCGCGCTTGAGGCGCTCGCCAAGCACTACGAACACCGCGAGAGGAACTACGCCAGGGCGCTCGAGATGGTGGCCTCGGCGCGCGCCGTCGGGGATTCAGAGGAACTCGCGCGCAGGCAGGCGCGCCTGGAGAAGCGGCTCGCGGCGCAGTCGCAAAAAGCGGCCCGCCTGCTGTAATGCAGTCAACGCCCTATGCCCCTTTCAGGGGCTGCCTTCACTCGCTTGCATTTCCCATGGCGCCATGGGCTATTGTCTTTCGCCCTGCCGGGCTTCACTCTGGACTTGGCAAGGCCCGGCAGGGGCGCCAGAAAGTAGCCCACGGCGCAAGCCGTCGGGATCTCGAGTATTCGGGACAAAGCCCCGGATGGGGGCGTAAAGCTTTGGCCCGGTAACGCGCTGCGCGCGTTCTTACGCCCCTTTCAGTGGCGTGCGGAGCTAAAGCTCCGCCGCGGACTGAAGTCCGCCCACCAGATGTGTGCCGCCCTGCAGCGCACAGCCCTGCCCCGCCTGGTCAGGCTGCCCCATACCCAGGCTCAGGCCTGCTTCACTCCGAGCTTCTTCAGCAGCGCCATCATCGGGCACCAGTCGCTGAACGCCGACTGGAATAGGTTCAGCCCCACGAACGCCGTGAAGAGGAACCACCTCGGATCTACGAGCCAGCCGAGCCCCACGCTCAGCATCACGAAGAATCCGGCGATCAGCCGCAAGTATCTGTTCACGCTCATGTCTCTTGTCCTCACTTGGCCAATTGCACCTCGGGTTGCGGATCGGCGCTTCGAGCGCGGGCGCGCATGCGCCGGTTCACGATGAAGTACACCACCGGTACGGTCATCCGGGAAAGCAGGAGCGACGCCACCTCCCCGGCCATCAATGCAATCGCAAGGCCCTGGAAGATGGGGTCGAACAGGATCACGGCGGAGCCCACGACGACGGCCGCCGCCGTAAGCATCATGGGCCGGAACCTTACAGCGCCGGCGTCGACGACTGCTTCGTCGAGCGGCATGCCCTCACGCAGGCGCAACTCCACAAAGTCAACCAGGATGATCGAGTTCCGCACCACGATGCCCGCGCCGGCGATGAACCCGATCATCGACGTGGCTGTGAAGAATGCGCCCATCAATCCGTGCGCCGGCAGAATGCCCACCAGCGAAAACGGAATCGCCGCCATGATCACCAGAGGCGTGATGAAGCTCTGGAACCACCCCACCACCAGCACGTAAATCAGTACCAGGACCGCGGCGAAGGCGATGCCGAGGTCGCGGAACACCTCGTAGGTGATGTGCCACTCGCCATCCCACTTCACGGCGTAGCGCGAGTCGTCGAATGGCTGCCGCGAGGTCCATTGGGCGATGGAGTAGCCCTCGGGCATTGCCATTTTTCCGATCTCGGGGCCGAGTTTGAGGATGGCGTACACCGGGCTCTCGATAGCGCCCGCGACGTCCGCCGTCACATAGCTCACCGGCATGAGGTTCTTGTGATAGATGCTCTTGTCCTCGATGGCCGGCTCGGCTTTCACCAGTTCGGCAAGCGGCACCAGGCGGCCCGTGCGGCTTAGAATCTTCAAACTCTGAATGCGGTCGAGGTTCGAGCGCGTCGCGCGGTCGAGACGTAGCACTATGGGCACGTCCTCTTTAGCGGACTCCGAGTGCAGCAGCCCGGCGGGCTCGCCTGCCGAGGCGATGCGCATCGTGCGCGCGATGTCGTCCTCGGAGATGCCGTTCAGGGCGGCCTTCTCCTTGTCAACCACGAGTCTGTACTTCGGCTGATCGTCCTCGGTGTACCTATCGACGTCTACAACGCCCTCGGTCTTCTCGAAGAGATCCTCTATCTGCCGCGCCAGGCGCTCGCGTCCCGCGGCGTCGGGGCCGTAGACCTCGGCGACGAGCGTCTGGAGCACCGGCGGTCCGGGCGGCGTCTCGGCCACCTTGATGCGCGCGTTATAGCGCCGCGCTATGGGCATCAACTCGGTTCGAATCCGCTTGGCGATCTCGTGGCTCTGGTCGTCGCGGTCGTGCTTTGAAAGCAGGTTCACCTGTATGTCCGCCACGTTCGAGCCGCGCCGCAAGAAGTAATGCCGCACCAGTCCGTTAAAGTTGTAGGGCGACGCGGTGCCGGCGTAGGTCTGGACATTGACCACCTCCGGTTGCTTCAGCACCTCGCCGGCAAGCGCGCGCGCCACCGTGGCGGTGTGTTCGAGCGTGGAGCCCTCGGGCATGTCCACTATCACCTGGAACTCGCTCTTGTTGTCGAACGGCAGCATCTTCACTTTGACGAAGCCGATGCCGGCGAGCGCCATCGAGCCCACGAGCAGCAGCGAAACGACGCCCAGGAACGACCATCGCAGCGCCGGCCGGTGCAGCAGCGGGTTCATCACGCGGCGGTACAGGTGCGTGAATCGGTCTTCCTGTTCGCCGTGCCCGCCCGCGCCGTGCCGCAGCTTGAGAATGCGTACCGCGGCCCAGGGAGTCACCAGGAGCGCGACGATGAGGGAGAAGATCATCGCCGCCGAAGCGCCAATCGGAATCGGGCGCATGTACGGCCCCATCAGCCCGCCCACGAAGGCCATCGGAAGAATGGCCGCGATGACGGTGAGCGTGGCGAGGATGGTCGGGTTGCCCACCTCATCGACCGCTTCGGCCGCCACCTGCGTGAGCGGGCGCCCCGCGTTGCGCGGCAGCCTCGCGTGGCGGACGATGTTCTCCACCACGACAATCGCGTCGTCCACCAGAATTCCTATCGAGAAGATCAGCGCGAAAAGCGTGATGCGGTTCAGCGTGTAGCCATACAGGTAGAACACAGTAAGCGTCAGCGCTAGCGTCACCGGAATCGCGGTGAACACGATCAGCGATTCGCGGAAACCCAGCGTCAGCCAGATCAGAATGCTCACCGAGATGACCGCGATCATCATGTGCAGCAGCAGCTCGTTCGATTTCTCCGCCGCCGTTTCGCCGTAGTGGCGGCTGATCGTCATGTGAACATCGGACGGAATCACGCCGCCCCGCAACCCCTCCACGCGGCGCAGCACGTTCTCCGCCACCTCGATTGCGTTTGTGCCCTTCCGCTTCGAAACGGCCAGCGTGACCGCCGGGTAGTAACGGCCGTTTTCGGCGTGCTCGACGTACTCGGCGGGCTCCTCGCCGCCGTCGGTCACGGTCGCTATGTCGCGCACGTACACCGGCCTGCCGTTCGCTACGCCTGCCACGACGTTGCGCACGTCTTCGGCAGTCGAGAGGAACTGCCCCGTCTCGAGCACGAACTCGCGATTCGCCGAGGCGAACCGGCCGGGACCGAGCCGCCGGTTAGACGCGCCCAGCGCTTGGTATACCTGCAGAGGCGAAAGCGAGTACGCCGACATCCGCCCGTCGTCGAGCTGCACGCGCACCTCACGCCGCTGCCCGCCGAGAATTGTCACCTGCGAGACGTCTGTTACCTGCTTCACCGAGTCCTCCACCTGCGCCACCACCCGGCGCAGGTCGTAGGGCGTGTAGCGGTCGCTCCAGAACGTGAGCGCGAGAATCGGAACGTCATCAATGGAGCGCGGTTTCACAAGCGGCTGCGAGGCGCCTGCAGGGATCAGGTCGAAGTTCGCAAAGAGCTTCTGGTTGAGCTTTACGATGGACTTTTCCTCGTCCTCGCCTACCTTGAAGCGCACGATCACCATCGAGTTGCCCGGGCTGGTGGTGGAGTACACGTACTCGACGCCGGGAATTTCCCAGAGCAGCTTCTCCATGGGCCGCGTGACACGCTCTTCCACCTCGCGCGACGAGGCGCCCGGCATGGTGACGAAGACGTCGATCATCGGCACCTTGATCTGCGGCTCTTCCTCGCGCGGCAGCTTCGCCACCGCAAACGCGCCCAGCGCGATAGCCGCTACGATCACGAGCGGGGTGAGCTTCGAATCGATCCACGCCTCGGCGAAGCGCCCAGCGGCTCCCAATCGGCGGTTGCCGTTCATCACCGCACCTCCACGCGCGCGCCGTCCGCTAGCCCCGGCGGAACCGGAGCGATTACGTGGTCGCCCTCTGTCAGCCCCGACAGCACCTCGAGCCTGTTCGCGTCGCGGACGCCGATGGTCACCAGGCGGGATCGCGCATACCCGCCATCCGCCACGTACACCGAGATGAGCTGCCCGCGCTCGATCACGGCTTCGGGGGGCACCGTGATGGCCTCGCGGGCAGCGGCCGGGAATCGCGCGCGCCCGAACAGCCCGGAGCGGAGATGCGGCGACGGGGGCAGGTCGATCTTCGCCGTGAACGTTCGCGATGCGGCATCGATGGCGGGCACGATCTCGGCGACGCGGCCTTCGAGCGAAGAGCCGAGGGCGTCCAACTCGACCTGCACCTTCTGTCCCACGTACACGGAAGCCAGCCTGCCCTCCTCTACGCCCGCTTCCAGGCGGTACCCGCCAGCGCGCTCGATGGTGATCAACGGCTGGCCGGGCGCGGCCAGGTTGCCGGGCTCGACGGGCTTCTCGATTACCACACCGTCGAAGGGCGCAGTGATGCGCGCGTACGAGCGAGTCACGCCTGCCGACGCCAGCATCTGCTCGGCCTGCGCGATCTTCGATTTGAGCTGCTCGCGCCGCGCCAGCGCCATCTCGTAGTTCGCCTGCGCCACCCTGAGCTTCATGGCCGTTTCGTCGAACTCCTGGCGCGATACCGAATCCTTCCTGTACAGCCGCTCGAAGCGATCGAACGTGACCTGGGCCAGATCGAGCGCGGCCTTCGCGCTGGCGATGCCGTTGTCGGCCTCCGGTATGGCGCTGCGGGCTTCATTCACCGCGGCCTCGGCCTGCCGGTAGCCGGCCTCGAGATCGCGCGAGTCCAGCACGGCGAGCGTGCTGCCGGCGCGGACGCGGTCGCCCACGTTAACATTCACTTCGCGTACGTAGCCCATCACCTTGGCGGAGAGCACGGCTGTCGAGCGCGCCCGCACCGTTCCGGTGGCCTCGTAGAAGGAGGGCAGGGAAGCCTGCCGCACGGTGAGCGCCTGCACTGCCACCGGCGCGGCTTCACGCGCTTCAGCGGTTCTCGGGGCTTCGTGCCCCCCGCAGCCGGTGAGAACGGCTGCGAGTGCGATGACTGCGATTGCGATTGTGACTGCGGTTCTCTTTTTCATCGGTGCTCTCTGGTAGCTGTCTCAAAGGAGCGCTTCGGAATCAGCACTGAGCGTGCCGGCGGCCAGCGCCAGGTTGACGGCTGCCAGGCGTTGGTCGTACACGGCTGCAAGCTGCCGGCTGCGGGCCTCGAGGACGGCGGTTTCGGTCCGCAGCAGGTCGGTGACGCTGCTCAGCCCGTTCTCGAACCGGTTCTTGGTTATGCGCAGGCTCTCCTCCGCCTGCGCGACGGCGGCCTCGGCCACCTCGATGCGCTGCGCGGCTGCTCGGTAGTCGGCCCAGGCGCGGCGCACGTTCAACCTGATCTGCGATTCGGCCCGTTTCCGTATTGCCCGCGCGCGCTGAAGCCCGAACTCGGCCTCATCGGCGCGCGCGCGGTCCGAGCCGCCGTTGAAGATGTTCCAGCGCAGCGTGACGGCGGCGGTCCAGTTCGCCCCGCCCTTAGAGAAGAAGTTCTGGCGATCCGCTTCGAAAGCCCCGTGCGCGACAACCTGCGGCAGGTACGATGCCCGCGCCGCCGCGCCCTGCGTTTCGGCGAGCCGCACGGCCAGGCGCGTCTGCCGCGCTTCGGGGCGGAACTCGATGCCATCCTCTTCGTAGGCAGCCGGCTGGAGCGCCGGCATAGACGCGGCTTTCAGCGGCGTCGTGAGATTGTGTTTCGTCTCGAGCGGCAGCCCCAGCGCCTCGTTCAAGGCTGCCTGGGCGACTTCGAGATCGGCCTGCCGCCGGATCTGCTGTTCCCGCATAGCTGCCAGGTGAACCTGGATCGAGAGCGCGTCCGCGGCGGTGGACATGCCCGCCTCGCGCAGCGCCTGCGCGCGGTTGAGGTCGGCTTCCGCCGACCGGACGGCCTCGCTGGCCACTTTCAGGTGCTCTTCCGCGAGCAGCACGCCGTAGTAGGCGCGCACGGCGTTCGCGATTACCTGCTGCTCCGCCAGGCGCCGGTCTTCTTCCGAAATGTCGCGCCCGAGCTTCGCGGACTGCATCGCAAGCTTCGTCTGGCCGGCGTCATAAATGGGCTGGTCCAGCGTGAGCTGCGATTGGAAGTTATTCAGCGCGTCCGGCCTGTTCAGCCTGCCGAGCGCGAAATTGGCCTCCGTGAACTGATGCTGCGTCAGTAGCGAACTGAACACCACCACGGGGTTGTTGCTTCGCAGAAACGTCTCGCTGTAGTTGACTTTCGGAAGGTATCCCCCGCGCGCCTCCCCGATGCGCGCCTCCGCCGCGCGCACGCCGCTGCGGCCGGCTTCTATGGAAGGATGGCCGGCAAGCGCGGTCGCGACGGTTTCCTTGAGCGACAACTGGCCCTGGGCTCCGAGCGGTGCGGCTATCAGAGCGGCTAGCATGAATGTTCGCATGGCAGTCATGCGAGAAGATGCAGCCCGCGCCGCGTGGTGACAAGTGTCACCTACTGGCGCCTGGCTGCATCCTTGAGGATGGAATCATCAAAATGGAACTGACCGTTGACTACATCGGTGGAGTGGCCTTTCGGGCAAAGGCAAGGAACCACGAGATCCTGTGCGACCAACCGCCCGCATTTGGCGGGCAGGATACTGCCATGACCCCGGCGGAGCTGTTGCTCGCCTCGCTCGGCACTTGCGCCGGCTTCTTTGCCATTCACTACCTGAAGACGCGCAACCTGCCGCACGAGGGCGTGAGCATAAAGGTGTCGGCTGAGAAAACGGCCGAGAGGCCCTTCCGGCTGGACAATTTCACGATCAGCGTGACCGTGCCTGGGCTCGAGGACGAGCGGCATCGTGAGAACGTGCTCCGCGCGGTAAACGCGTGCCTCGTTCATCAGACGCTGGAGCATCCTCCTAAGGTAGAGATCCAGCTAGCGTCAGGTGACGTGAAGAGCTTAGCGGAGGCTGGCGGCCGGTAATCACCGCATCCCTGCCCGCGCCGTCCCCTCGCGGTAGAATGCGGGCGGAGACACGCTTGCCGAACCGTGACAACAGAGCTGAGGAAACCGAGCTGGCGCGCGCCCTCATGCAGGGCGACGCGGGAGCCTTCGACCGTTTTGTGGACGTTTT
>JBLNBX010000202.1:0-26819 GCA_050260275.1 bacterium | reverse complement strand
GTGCGCTGGCGGAGCATCCGGCTGGCGCGACCTCCGGAGCTGGAGGGCTAGCATCACCAGAACTATCGCTCCGATCACGAACCGGAGTATTCGCTCATCGAGCGCCAGCGCGGCTGCGCCTACCGCCATCCCCGCAAGCACCCAGGGCGCTAGCGAAAACAGTGCGCGGGTCTCTCCCATGCGCCGCCAGCACCAGACGGCCGTCAGGTCGGCAACGCACAACATGGGCAGCATCCAGGCGGCCGACGCGCGCGCGTCCCCGACGGCGATTACCATCAGCGGCACCACCAATATCGTCAGGCCGGGGATTCCGGTCTTGGAGGCGCCGATGAGGAAGCCAGCAGCAGCGCCGATTGTCAACTGCATGGGGGAAAACTGAAGCATGCGGCTCTGTGAACCTATATTGTCCCGCATGTGAGCCGCTCGCGAAGCGCCGGTAGAATGGAAGCAGGTGCTTGTACCCGCCACGCTGGTCCTCATCCGCCACGCGGAGATCTCAGATGGACATGGATCCGGGCTGTTGTGTGGCTGGTGCGATCCGCCCCTTTCCGCTCTCGGACGCCGCCAGGTGGAGCTGCTCGCCGAGCGCTTAGCCCGCGAGCCGGCCGCTGTAGCGGCTTACACCAGTCCGCTCGAGCGCGCTGCCGCTACTGCCGCCGCGGCGCCACCGCCGCTTCGCCCGGCGCGCGTCGACGCCTTGCGTGAGATCTACTGCGGCGAACTGGATGGTATGGATCTCGCTTCCGTGGAGGCTGGCTACCCGGAACTGTGGCGCAGGAACGAGGCTCTCAATGATGACGATTTCGCCTGGCCCGGCGGGGAGAGCTACAGACATTTCCGCACAAGGGTGATCGGCGCGGTGGAAGCCCTCGCCGCCGCTCATCCGGGCCGGAGGGTCCTCGTCTTCACGCATTCCGGCTTTATCAATCAGACGATTGGACACATCAAGGGCGCACGCCCGGCCCGCTGGGACCTCTACCTGGCCGGGCACGCCAGCATCACCGAGATCCAGTGGGCGGGTACGTCCGGAGTGGTTCTGCGATTCGACGACCGCAGCCACCTGGCGCCGCTCGCGCGCAAGCGCGCGTCCTGACAGGCTCACCCGCGCCAGCAGGCGTGCGCGCGTAGTATGCTGCGGCCCCAGTCGTACGCTGAGTCGGCCGATTGTATGCGCGTCCACTCGGGTTTGTCGCGGTCGTTCATCCGCAGCAGGTGGAATCTCATCGCGCCGGCAAGCGCGTTTGAGGCCCGGGCCAGCCAGTAAGCCTCGCGGAGGCTTGGTCCGATGGAATCCTGAAGCCCGCGTGCGGTCAGGTATCGCCGCAGCAGCATATCATGGCGGCGCCTGGCCGCATCCTCCCAGAAGCCCAGCGACTGAAGCCAGGAGCTGACGTCCTCAAGCGGCGATCCCAGACGCGCCCGCGCCCAGTCGAGTAGCACCGCTTGCCTTGCACGCCCGGCAAGCCGCACGATGACATTTCCCGGGTGTGCATCGCCGTGCAGCACGGTAGCCCGCCCGCTTCCAACCAACGCGCGCCGCATCCGCCCGAGACACTCCACCAGGCGGCGAGCAGGCCCCACAAACCGGCGAAATCGCGCGTGTGCGGGATCGCGGGCGGCAGAACGCAACGTGTCGAGGGTTTCAGCGGCCGAGGCGGCCACCTCGGCGTCGTAATCCCAGTCGGCCAGCGCGCCACCATACTGCTGCGGCCGCAGGCTTTCGTGAACCTGCGCGAGCCTTTCCATCATCATCGCCAGAGTCGTGCTATCAGACCACGGCCAACGCTGGCACGATCTGATCTCCTCGAGATAGAGCCTGACGCCGCCCGCCGGAATCCGCTCGACCTCCAGCAGCCGCGGCGCGAATTGGACCTCACTCGAAGCCAAAACGGATTCGTACAGCGCGGCCTCGCGTTCGTCCCGTCCGGCCAATGCCTTTGCGATGAACGAGGCGGTGCGCGGCTTGTGCTCCGGATCGCGGAATCGCACGCGGACGCGGTAGACCTCCGAGCACAGTCCGCCCTGCACCGTCGTCACGCGGAGTTCGAGATCATCTCGCGGTACGCAGAAGTGGCGGCCGGCGAAATCCGCAAAAGCCTGAACGTGGCTTTCGGTGGGGCGCACCGGGTTAGGATATCAGGCAAAGTGAGCGGGTGCGAGTCACAGGCCCGCAGCTCTGCTGCCAGCCGCCGCGACGAGCCGGGTGGAACGTTCGGCTACTAATTGGCCGGTGCCGGACTTAGCTTGGTAAGTAACTACCCCAGCAAGCCGCATAGGTTAGCCTCTGAAGGCCGCCCCGGCGCTTGCTCGTCCACTCATAGACTCCCGGTGCAGCACGCACCAGCACGCGTGCGCGCGAGGCGGCGTCGCTGTTCCTCTTGCGGTTACTCCGCCCGTGTCGCGAGCACGCGCACCTGAGTGGTGGAAACCTCCACCCACCCGCCTTCGACGAACAGCGTGCGCCGCTGCCCGTCCACCGTGTAGCGCAGCTCGCCCGCGCCAAGCTCGGATAGCATGGACGCGTGTCCGGGCAGGATTCCGACATACCCGTTCTTGGCCGGGATCTCGGCGTCGCTCGCCTGTTCCCGGACGCAGAGACGCTCGGGCGTCGCGATCTCGAGCAGGAACGTGTCGGCCATGGGACTACGCTTCGGCCTTGAGCCGCTCGGCGTGCTCCAGCACCTCTTCGATGCCGCCTTTCATGTAGAACGCCTGCTCGGGTATATCGTCGTGTTTGCCCTCGACGATCTCCTTGAAGCCGCGCACAGTGTCCTCGATCTTCACGTACTTGCCCTTGAAGCCCGTGAATGTCTCGGCAACGTGGAACGGCTGCGACAGGAAGCGCTGGATCTTGCGCGCCCTCGCGACGGTAAGCTTGTCCTCGTCCGACAGCTCGTCGATGCCAAGGATGGCGATGATGTCCTGGAGGTCCTTGTAGCGCTGCAGGATCGCCTTCACCTGCTGCGCCACGGTGTAGTGCTCCTCGCCCACGATGCGCGGATCGAGAATGCGCGAAGTGGACGTCAGCGGGTTCACGGCCGGGTAGATGCCGAGAGCCACAAGCTGGCGGTCCAGGTTGGTAGTCGCGTCGAGGTGCGCGAAGGTGGTCGCCGGAGCCGGGTCCGTGTAGTCGTCCGCAGGCACGTAGATGGCTTGCACGGACGTGATGGACCCCTTCTTCGTGGAGGTGATGCGCTCCTGAAGCTCGCCCATTTCGGTGGCGAGGTTCGGCTGGTAACCCACGGCTGAAGGCATGCGGCCGAGCAGCGCCGAAACCTCCGAGCCCGCCTGGGTAAACCGGAAGATGTTGTCGATGAACAGCAGCACGTCCGCTGACTCCTCGTCGCGGAAGTACTCGGCCACCGTGAGCGCGCTCAGTCCGACGCGCAGCCTCGCTCCTGGCGGCTCGGTCATCTGGCCGTAGATGAGGGCGGCCTTCGACTTTCTCCAGTCCTTGGGGTCGATAACGCCGGAGTGCTGGAAGTCGAGCCAGAGGTCGTTGCCCTCGCGGGTGCGCTCGCCAACGCCGCCGAACACGGAGACGCCGCCGTGCCGCAGGGCGACGTTGTGGATCAGCTCCATGATGACGACGGTCTTGCCGACACCGGCGCCGCCGAAGAGCCCGATCTTGCCGCCCTTGAGGAAGGGTTCGATCAGGTCAATGACCTTGATTCCCGTCTCGAACATCTGCAGCTCGGTGGACTGCTCCTCGAGAGGCGGCGCGGGGCGGTGAATGGGGGACCTCTTGGTGGTCTCGATCGGCCCCATGTGGTCTACAGGCTCGCCGATCACGTTGATCACGCGGCCGAGCACCTCGCGCCCAACCGGCACTTCCACCGGGTGCCCCAGGCTCACGGCTTTCATGCCGCGGACCATGCCATCGGTCGGCTGGAGAGCGATCGTTCGCACACGGCCTTCGCCCAGGTGCTGCGCCACCTCGCATATGACGTTGATCGGCTGCGGCGTATCGAAGCCTTCGCTCGTGATCCGGACCGCCGTAAGAATGATGGGTACCTGCCCCTCAGGAAACTGGATGTCCACGGCAGGTCCGGCGATCTGGATGACATGACCCACCGCCTCGCGGGCTGCCTGCGGCCCGCCGTTGCCCGAAACGCCTGCGATTGATGCCATATGATAACCTTCCCGTGAGCGCGCCTAGACCGCGGCGGCCGCGCCGCTCACCACCTCGATGATTTCTGTCGTAATGCTCGCCTGCCGCACGCGGTTCATGTACAGCGTGAGTTTGTCGATCATCTCAGTCGCGTTCGAAGTCGCGGACTCCATCGCCGTCATGCGCGCGGCGTGCTCGCTCGCGGAGGACTCCAGCATCGCCTGGTAGACGGCGATCTCGACGTACCGCGGCAGCAGCGTGCCGAGCAGTTCCTCCGGCGGCTGCTCGTATATGTAATCGCGCCCGCTTCCCCCTTCCGGGATACTCAGCGGCAGTATCGGGACAACCGAGAGCTTCTGCGAAACGACGCTCTTGAACTCGTTGTAAACGGCGTAAGCGGCGTCGATCTCCTCGCGCTCGAACCGCGCGATGATGTCGGCTGCGATCTCCGCGGCGTCCTGATAGCGCACGCTCTGCATCAGGCCTACTCGTTCGCCGATGATGCGAGCATTGTTCTTCCGGAAGAAGTCGCGTCCCTTGCGGCCGAGCAGCACCATCGAAACCTCGGCGCTCTCGTGCTCGCGCACGAATGCCTGCGCGGCGCGGATCAGGTTGGAGTTGAACGCGCCGGCCAGGCCGCGGTCCGATGTCAGGACCAGCAGCGCGATGCGCCGCTCCGGCCGGTGCGCCAGCAGGGGGTGCGAGCCCAGCCGCTCGTCTCCGGCAACCGCGGCGGACACATCCGCCAGCACCTCGCGGAAGATGGTTGCGTACGGCCGCGCCTGCAGCACGCGTTCCTGGGCCCGGCGCAGCTTGGCCGCCGAGACCATCTTCATGGCCTTCGTGACCTGCTGCGTGTTCCTGACCGAGCGTATGCGCCGGCGCAGGTCGATGAGGCTCGGCATAGCTTAGCTCCGGCGCTCGGCTAAGAAGCGCTCCTTAAAGTCCTTCAGGACGGCGGTCATCTCCTCACGCAACCCGCCGTCGATCTCTCTCTGGTCCCTGATCTTCTTTAGCAGACCGGGATGCGCGTTCTCGACGAAGCGGTACAGCTCTTCCTCGAACGGGCGGCAGTCTTCGACCGCCAGGTCATCCAGGTATGCGTTGGTCGCGGCGAACAGGATGAGCACCTGCTTTTCCACAGGCAGCGGCTGGTATTGCGGCTGCTTCAGCACTTCGACGAGCCGCTTGCCGCGGTTAAGCTGCGCCATGGACGCCTTGTCGAGCTCGCTGCCGAACTGCGCGAAGGCGGCCAGGTCGCGGTACTGCGCCAGCTCCAGGCGCAGCGGACCGGCCACCTGCCGCATAGCCTTGATCTGAGCGCTGCCGCCCACGCGGCTGACCGACAGTCCTGCGTTCACGGCCGGGCGGATATTGGAGTTGAACAGGTCAGACTCCAGATAGATCTGCCCGTCGGTGATGGAGATGACGTTCGTCGGGATGTACGCCGAAACGTCGCCCGCCTGCGTCTCGATGAACGGCAGCGCGGTGAGCGAGCCGCCGCCGAGCGCGTCGGACAGCTTCGCCGCGCGCTCGAGCAACCGGCTGTGCAGGTAGAACACGTCGCCGGGATATGCTTCGCGCCCCGGCGGCCGGCGCAGCAGCAGCGAGATCTCGCGGTACGCCGCGGCGTGCTTGGAAAGGTCGTCGTAGACGCAGAGCGCGTGCCGTTTGGTGTCGCGGAAGTACTCGCCCATCGCGCAGCCCGAGTACGGCGCGATGTACTGCATCGGGGCGGGGTCCGACGCCGTTGCCGCGACCACGATGGTGTAATCCATCGCGCCGTGCTCCTCAAGCGTCTTCACCACCTGGGCCACAGTAGAACGCTTCTGGCCGATCGCCACGTAGATGCAGATCACGTCGCCGCCGCGCTGGTTGATGATGGTATCGAGCGCGATTGCGGTCTTGCCCGTCTGGCGGTCGCCGATGACCAGCTCGCGCTGCCCGCGGCCGATCGGGATCATGCTGTCGATGGCCTTGATGCCGGTCTGGAGCGGCTCCTTCACGGGCTGCCGGTCCACCACGCCGGGCGCGAGGCGTTCGAGCGGGTAGAAGTCGGTTGCCGGCAGCGGGCCCTTGTCGTCGATGGGGTTACCGAGCGCGTCCACAACGCGCCCGATGAGCGCCTCGCCGACGGGCACCGACATGATGCGCCCGGTTCGCCGCACCTCGTCGCCCTCGCGGATCTCGGTGTAGTCGCCGAGCAGCACCGCGCCCACCTGGTCCTCTTCGAGGTTCAGCGCCAAGCCCGACACACCGTGCGGAAACTCGATGAGTTCGCCCGCCATTACCTTCTCGAGGCCGTACACGCGCGCGATACCGTCGCCGACCGAGATTACCGAGCCAACCTCGGCTATCTCAACGGCCTTGTCGTAGTTCTCGATTTCCTGGCGGAGTACCCGCTCGATTTCATCTGCCCGGATTTGAGCCATATAAAAAAGAATCCTTCGATATCGGCCGCCTGATTACTCCGGCGCTCCGGCCAAACGCGCTTTAAGGGATTCGAGCTGGCCCCTGACGGAGCCGTCGTAAACCGTCGAGCCGACCCTCGCGACGATGCCCCCGATCAGCGCGGGGTCAATCTCGAATCGGGCGCGTATGCGCTTTCCCGTCAAGCCCGCCAGGCGCTCCGAGATTTGGGCGCGCTGAGCTTCGCTGAGCTCCCTCGCAGAAGCCACATCGGCCCTCGCCACGCCAAGCCGTTCATCCACCACTTCCTCGAACGCCTCGCGGATCTCGGGTAACATGGCCGTGCGCCGGCGGTTGATCACCACGAATAAAAACCTGCGTACCAGGTCTGAGACTCCCAAAACGCCGCAGAGCTTCGTCACGACGGCATGCTTGCGGGCGGGAGGAACGGCGGGCGAATCCATCACCACACGGAGTTCGCCGGAGGCCCGCATCGCCGCTGAGAACGCGTCCAGCTCGGCCGCGATCGCGGCCACCCGGTCCCCGCCGGCCAGGTCGGCCAGCGCCCGGGCATAGCGAAAGGCAAGCGCGTTCGGCATCTCAGCTCACCACCGCCTGCTGGGCGGGCTTTCGGCCCAGATCTGCCGCCACGGCCGCCACCAGCTCCGCGTCCACCTCGGGCGTCAGTTCAGCACGGATCTTCTGTTCGGCGAGCGCCACGGCCAGCTTCGCAGCGTGCTCGCGCAGTTCCTGCGTTGCCGCCTTCGCCGCAGCCGCAATGTCCTGTTCGGCCTGCTTCCGAATCTTATCCATCTCCCGCTGTGTTTCTTCGCGCACGCGCTCGCCCTCGGCTGCGGATTCCTCCCGCGCCCGCCGGCGCAGCGCCTCTATCTCGGCTCCGACAGCGGCGAGACGCTGCTCAATCTCGGCACAGCGCAGCTCGGCTTCCTTCTGCATCTTTGCCGAGGTTTCCAGGTCCCGCAGAATGGATTCCGTGCGGCCCCGGAAGAACGCTCCGCCCTTCTTATAGGCCACGTAGGCGAACACCGCGGCCATGATGCCGAAGTTGATCCATTTCCAGAACGTCATCTGGTCGGCGCCATCGCCGTGCCCGGCCTCGTGCGCCGCTGCTTCCTGGTGCGCCCCTTCGGCTGGCGCACCGTGCTGCGCCAGCGCCGTCGCGGGTATCAGCCACAGGGAAGCAAGTGTGAGAACGATAGTGGCCCGCTTCAAGCCGGTCTCCTGCGGAGAATCGCATCCGCAATCCGCTCGGCCAGCGAACTCGTCTGCGCCTCGAGCGAAAGCTTCGCCGACTTCAGCTCGACGCTAAGCCTTTCGGAAGCTTCCTTAACCATCTCGGCGCCGCTCTTGCGCGCGTCCTGAAGTGCCTGCTCCTGCTCCTGGCGGAGCCGCTGGCGATACTCCTCCTGCTCGCGGTAGATCTCCGCGCGGGCAGACCGCAGCGCGGCTTCGTACTGCGATGTCAGCTCGGCCGCGCGAGCGAAGCTCGCTTCGGCCATGCTGCGGGCCCCCTCGGTGGCGTCGTACCGCTCTTTGAGGGTGCGCGCCATCGGGTCGAAGTAGACCTTCTTGAGATAGAAATAGAGGGCGATAATGAGGAGAAAAGTCGGGACCGACTGGAGAATCAATGCGCCTAGCGCAGCTATTGTCCGATCCATCGGATTACGTTGCGGAAACGCGAACGCCTTCAAAACACGAAGGAAAACATCAAACGTCTCAAGCTAGCACATCCCAGGTTGAAGGGTCAACCGAGCCTCCTCACGGCGGCCCTGCACGGGAGGCTGCACGCTTAGCCGGGCTGGTGCGTCATCACTGTGTGACCAGAACCGCCCTCCTGGCGTGCGTGCTGGCGCTGTGCGCCAACGCGGCTCCGCCGAGCGTGAGCAGCATCCTCAACGGTGTCGAGCGGCGATACAACAACGCCCGCACGCTACAGGTGTTTTTCGAACAAACCTACGACGCCCCGCGCCGGGCTCCCATCACTGAAACCGGCGAGCTGTTTCTGCGCAAGCCGGGCCGGATGCGCTGGGAGTACGCCTCGCCAAAAGGCAAGCTGTTCATCAGCGACGGCAAGTACGTCTGGCTCTACACCCCGTCCTTGAACCGCGTGGAGCGGGGCAAGGTGAAGGAAAGCGACGACATGCGCGCCCCCCTCGCCTTCCTGCTCGGCAAGATCGACTTCGACCGCGACTTTAAGACGTTCATATTGAGGGAGATAAACGGCCAGACCTGGATCACCGCGCACCCCAAGAACGACAAACTGCTGTTCCGCAGCGTCCAGTTCCGCGTCGGCGAGGGCTATCGCATCGACGAACTGGTCATCGTCGACGACATGAACGCCACCATGCGGTTCCGTTTCATGAGCGAGAAGCTCAATCCGCCGCTCGCCCAGAATATGTTCACGTTCGTGCCGCCCCCGGGCGCCGAGGTGGTCGAGGCAATCCAATGACCGGTAGTGGAGTTCCGGGGCTCTAGCCTATGGCCGAATTCCTCGTCAAGTACGCCGACGCGAGGGGCGAACTGCACCAGCACGTAGGAGCCGCGGCCAGCGAGCAGGAACTGCGCGACCGCTACACACAACAGGGATTTCTGGTCTACTCGGTGCGCCCGCGGGCGGCCGGGAATGCGTTTTCAGGGGTTTCCCTCGGCGGGCGGCGGAAGCTGAACCTTGAACGCTTCCTTATCTTCAATCAGCAGTTCGTGACGCTCATCAAGGCCGGCCTCCCCATCCTCAAAGGGCTGGACCTGCTGGCGGATCGCCTGACCGACCCGAAGCTCGGAAAGCACATCCAGTCGGTTCGAGATGCCGTCCGCAACGGCGCGATGCTCTCCGAGGCGTTCCGCGCCGAGGGCGTCTTCCCGCCCGTTTACGTCACGTCGGTTCTGGCCGGTGAAAAAAGCGGCAGCCTGGCCGAGGTGCTCGATCGCTACATCGCCTACCAGAAGCTGTCCCTGGCGGTGCGGAAGAAGCTCCTGCTATCGCTCATCTACCCCTCCGCTCTGCTGATGCTTACCATCGGCCTGATCGTCTTCCTCATCACCTACGTTGTTCCCAATTTCGCCAAGCTGTACGAGAGCATGCAGGCGGAGTTGCCGCAGATGACGCTCATCCTCATCGCGGTGGCGACGACCGCGCGCAACTATGTGCTGGCGGGCTTCCTCGCGCTCGTGGCCGCCGGTCTCGGCTTTCGCGTATGGTCGCGGACGGAGCAGGCCGGCGCCCGCATCGATCGCGTGAAGATGCGCACCCCGGTTCTCGGCGAGATCTGGCTGAAGTACCAGGTGGCCCAGTTCTCGCGAATCTTGAGCACCCTGCTGGTGGGCGGCATTCCCCTGGTCCAGGCGCTTGAGACCGCCTCGAAGTCGCTCGGCACGAAGCTGCTGCAGGAGGGGCTCGAAACGGCCGGGCGCCTGGTCAGGGAGGGCCAGCCGCTCTCGTCCTCGCTCAGGACCACGAAGCTTTTCCCGGGCCTTGCCGTGGACATGATCGAAGTAGGCGAGTCCACTGGCGCGCTTCCTTCTATGCTCGCGAGCGTCGCTGAGTTCTACGAGGAAGACGTCAATACGCAGATGGCGGCGGCGCTGTCGCTCATAGAGCCGGCGATCATGATTTTCATGGGCGTTTTCGTAGCCTTCGTGCTGCTCTCGCTGTACCTGCCCATCTTCACGCTGGCTGAGAAGTTCTGATGGAGGCAACGGTGGCTACACCCGATCGCGCGAAACCTAACGGCCCCGCCCAGGAGGCGCTCGAGGCGCAGGCTCTCGCGCGCCGCTACCGGTACGAGTTCGTCGACCTCAAGCAGGCCCACATCGACCATGACCTGTTCCGGTCCATCCCAGTGGACCTGATGTTCCGCTACAACTTCGTGCCCCTGAAGGCCGAAAACGGCACCCTCGAGATCGCCGTCGCCGATCCGCGGAACCTCAACCTCGTCGACGAGCTTACCCTCCTCCTTCAGAAGAAGCTTCGCGTCAAGGTGGCGGCGCTCTCGCAGATCGCCGACCTGCTCAAGAAGACCGAGCAGTCCCAGCGCGTTCTCGAAGAGGTTACCGAGGGCTTCACGCTGGACGTGGTCGGCGAGGACGAGAACGCCGACGAGACGCTGTCGATCGACCGCCTCTCAGCGGCCGAGAGCGACATCGCGCCCGTTATCCGCCTGGTCGATACCACCATCTTCAACGCGCTTGAGCGGCGCGCCAGCGATATCCACATCGAGACGCGCGACACCGAGGTGGCCATCAAGTACCGCATCGACGGCGTCCTGCACTACGCCATGCCGCCGATCGCGAAGGACTGGCATTCCACGATCATCTCCCGCATCAAGGTGATGAGCGAGCTCGACATAGCCGAGCGCCGCGTACCCCAGGACGGGCGCTTCCGGGTTCGCTACAAGAACCGCCTGATCGACTTTCGCGTCTCGGTGATGCCCACCATCTATGGCGAGGACGCCGTGCTCCGCGTCCTCGACAAGGAGTCGATGAGCGAGAAGTTCGCTCAGCTAACGCTGGACGTCGTAGGTTTCCCCGACTATGACCTGGTGAAGTTCCGCCGCTACATCAAGGAGCCGTACGGCATGGTGCTGGTTACCGGACCTACCGGTTCCGGCAAGACCACGACGCTATACGCCGCGCTCAGCGAAATCAAGAACGACGAAGACAAGATCATCACGATCGAAGACCCGGTCGAGTACCAGATTCGCGGCATCACGCAGATTCCGGTGAACGAGAAGAAAGGGCTGACGTTCGCGCGCGGCCTGCGCTCCATTCTGCGCCACGACGCGGACAAAATCATGGTGGGCGAGATCCGGGACCAGGAAACCGCCCAGATCGCCATCAACGCCGCGCTCACCGGCCACCTGGTGTTCACCACCGTTCACGCGAACAACGTGTTCGACGTCCTCGGCCGCTTCCTGAACATGGGCGTCGAGCCGTACAACTTCGTATCCGCGCTCAACTGCATCCTGGCCCAGCGCCTTGTGCGCGTCATCTGCGAGCACTGCAAGAAGCCCGTGCGCTACCCCGACCAGTACCTGATCGAGAGCGGCCTGCCGCTCGCCAAGTGGCGCGATGTCACGTTCTACGAGGGCAGCGGCTGCTTTGAGTGCGGCGGAACCGGCTTCCGCGGCCGCACGGCCATCACCGAACTGCTCGACCTTTCCGAGCGCATCCGCGAGATGATCCTCGACCGGCGGGCCACCTCCGACATCAAGCGCGTCGCGCGCGAAGAGGGCATGACGTTCCTGCGCGAGTGCGCCCTCGAGAAGGCGCAGCAGGGCGTCACGACGCTCAAAGAGATCAACAAAGTGACTTTCATCGAAGGGTGACCATGGCGCGCGGACTCATATCCAGACTCATCGACGACCCGCCGCCGCAATTCGTCTTCGAACTGTCCGAGGCAGGCCTGGCCGCCGCGCGGCTCGATCCGAAGGCGCCGCCCCGCATCGGGTTCCAGCCGTTTCCGCCCGAAACCATCTCGGTCTCGCCGGTGCGCGACAACGTGCTGAACCCGGACGGGCTCGCGGAGGCCATAGCGGCCTTCGCGCCAAAGACCGATAAGCGCACCCGCGCGGTGCTGATACTGCCGGATTTCAGCGTGCGAGTCTCCGTGCTCGATTTCGATTCGTTTCCGGCCGAACCCGAGCAGCAGCGCTCGCTCGTGCGGTTCCGCATCCGCAAGAGCCTGCCCTTCGACATTGACTCGGCATCGCTGAGCTATCACGTTCAGCCGAACGGCAAGAAGTGCGACGTGGTGGTGGCGGTAGCGCCGGTCGAGATTCTCGCGCGCTACGAAGCGCCGTTTCGCGCCGCCGGTTTCCACCCCGGCATCGTAACGACGTCGAGCCTGTGCGCCCTCGAGATGGCTAAGGGCGAAGGCGTCTCGGTGATGGCGAAACTGAGCGTCCGCACGCTGACGCTCGCGGTGGTTGCCGGCGGCGCGCTCAAGCTCCACCGCGCCATCGAGCTCTCAGGCACGGATCCCGCCGAGGTGGCCTCGCATCTGTTCCCGACCTTCGCCTACATGGAAGACCAGTTGAACGCGCGGCCCGAGCGCGTCCTGGTGTGCGGTTTCGGCCCGCACACGCAGGGGATCTGGAGCGAAATCGGACGGGAAGTGAATGCCGAGGCCGTGCCGCTGCGGTCACGCTTCGGAGTGCCCGAACAGTACAATGCCGGGCTGTTCGGCTACCTGGAATCGGCACAGGAGGCGTAAGGTGAGACTGCGAGTTCCCATCAACCTGGCCAGCGAGCCTTTCCTCAGCACGCGCCGCGTGGTGGCCGGCACGGTGGCGGCCGCTGTCCTGCTCTCCGCGTCGCTGGCCCTGCTGATCTCGCTCTCGCTGATGGAACGCGGCCAGGCGGACGAGATGCAGCGCACGCTCGCGCGCCTGGAGTCTGAGGCCCGGGCGCTCGCCTCTGAGCGCGCAAGCCTCGAAGCCGTGCTGCGCCGGCCCGAGAACGCCGCCGTGCTGCAGCGCAGCCTGTTCCTAAACGAGCTGCTCTATGCCAAGGGCATCTCCTGGACGCGCCTGTTCGACGACCTTGAGAAGGTGATGCCCCACAACGTGCGGCTGGTCTCCATCCGGCCGCAGATAACCGGCCAGAACAACCAGGTGCTGCTCGACGTCGTCGTGGGCGCGCAAGCGGAGCAGCCGGTCATAGACTTCCTGGTCCGCCTGGAAAAATCGCCGCGCTTCGGCCGGGCCACGCTGCACAACCGGATGCCGCCGACCCAATCCGAACCGCTCCTGCGCTGGCGCTTCAGCGCTGACTACAACCAGGATCTTGACGCGAGCGCCCCGGACGCCGGTCAAGCTGCCGCTGCCTCTGCTGCGCCGGCCACAGCCGATGAAGACCGCGCCGCCGTTCCTTCGCCGGACGGGCCCTCAGCCAGCAGCGGACCCCCGGTCCGCCCGGACGCAACACACCAGGGCATCCCGCACATGATGCCGGCTGCGAACGCGGCGGCCGCCGCACCCTCGAGCGCCGTCCCGGCCGGCCGCAGACCCGCCGTCGGCGCCATCTTAAAAGGAGCCTCGCGGTGATGAGCTTCAGGCATTCGCTGCAGGAACTGATCTCGGGGCTTAGAAAACGCTCCTTCCGGGGCATGAGCCCGCACACGATAGCGCGCATGCTCATCGGCCTGCTCGTGCTGGCGAATATCGCCGCCGCGCTCATCGCGTTCAAGCCCTGGGCCGCTTCGATCGAGGAAATGGAGCAGCGCGCCGCCGCGCTGCGCAGCCAGGCGCGTGCCAACCAGCTCGAGAACGAGCGCTTGCGAGCCAACGTGGCCAAGGTCGATACGGCCCGCCGCGACGGCGACCGTTTTCTCGAACAGCACATTCTCGACATTCGCACCGCTTCCTCCACACTGGTGAACGAGCTGGCCCAGGTCGCGACAAAAGCCGGCATCCGGCAAAAAGGCACTGCGTTCTCGTACGAGCCGGTGGAAGGCGCTGAAGACCTGACGCGCGCCATCATCACCGGCGAGTACGAGGGCAGCTACGCCGACCTCATGCATTTTCTAAACCTGCTCGACCGCTCTCCGCGGTTCCTCATAGTCGAGAGCCTGAGCGCCTCTCCGCAGCAGGACAGCGGCACGCTGAGCATCAGCCTCAAACTGAACGCATTTGTGAGGGAAGGCGGCACGGGAGAGGCGGACGAAAGGACAGGCGCATGAAGACCGGCTTCGAAAACAAGCGGCAGCTCATCTTGCTCGGGGCGCTGGGAGTGGTGTTCCTCTACGTTGTCTACACGAATGTGATCGCGCCCCCGGATAACGTGCCCCCGCAGCAGGCGGCCCCGCGCGCCGCACAGCGTGAAACGCCGCCTCCGAACATCTCGCGGCCCGCGCCCTCACTCGTCCCGGCGCAGGCCGCATCTGCGCCGCGCACCCGAGGACGCAACGCGCGCGGCGTTGAGTTCAAGATGCGCGTCGGCGACGGCGTCGACCCCGCCAGCATCGACCCGGCGCTCCGGCTCGATCTGCTCGAGAGAGTTCAGTCGGTCGCCATGCGAGGCGGCGAGCGCAACCTTTTCCAGTTCGGCGCGGCTCCTATGCCAAAGACGCCCGAACCGAAAGTGATCCCTCAGGCGCCGGAAATCGCGAAGACGGATACCGCTAAGCCAGTCGAGGCCGCCAAGCCGCAGCCACCGCCCATTCCGTTGAAGTTCTACGGGTATTCGCAGGCCCGGCCGGGCGTCAAGCGGGCGTTCTTCCTGGATGGTGACGAGATCATCGTGGCCGACGAAGGCGCTCTCGTGAAAAAGCGCTACAGGGTGGTGCGGATCGGCATAAACTCGGTGGTGGTCGAGGATACCGAGCACAAGCACGAGCAAACGCTCGCTCTTCAGGAACCCACGGGATGAAACGGCGCGCCGCGGTAGAGAGTGCGGGAAGGTGCTGTGCGCTCCCCTCGCGCGCTCGCCGCGAGCGGGGCCAACCCGGTTTCGCGCTGCTGCTCGTCTTCCTCATGGCGGCCCTGGTCGCCATCGCGCTCTATCGCGAACTGCCGCGCGTAGCTTTCGAGTCGCAGCGCGCCAAAGAGCAGCTTCTGATCGACCGCGGTGAGCAGTACAAGCGCGCCATCCAGCTCTTCGTCCGCCAGAACGGCCGGTACCCGGTGAAGCTGGAGGATCTCGAGAACTTCAACAACCGCCGGTACCTCAGGCGCAGGTACAAGGATCCCCTGACGGGCTCCGACGAGTGGCGGCTGGTGCACGTTGGCCCTGGTGGCGTGCTCACCGACTCCAAGACCCAGAAGCCGCCGCGCGTTCAGGGTGGCGAGTTCGGCACCCCCGTGGAAGAGATCGCCGAGCAGCAGCAGGGCCAACCGCCGGACGTTGCGCAGGCGCCCGCGCCCTGGGCCCGGCTGCGTCAGAGCGATGTGCGCCCGCCGGTCTATCCCGGCGCCACGGTCCAGCCGCCGGTCGAGGGCGAAGAGCAGCCGGACCAGGAAACTACGCCCCAATACCCGGTTCAATACGGCCCCCCCGTTCCTGGCGAGGTCCCCGAAGGCAACCCCATCGCGCAGCAGCCCATGCCCGGGCAGCCCTATCCGGGGCAACCGCCGATTCCGGGGCAACCGCCGATCCCGGGCCAACCGCCGGTTCCAGGCCAACTCTTCCCCGGACAACCCGTCCCGGGGCAGACCGTGCCCGGAGAACAATCCGGAGTCGTATATCCACCAGGCCAGGGACCTGCGGGCTTTCCCTTCGTTCCTGGCCAGCAGGCGCCCACGGGGCAGCCGCCCGCCCCTGGCCAGGTTGTCGTCGAGCGGCCGGCCCTGCCCTGGCAACGCAGCACGAGCCCGGCTATCGCACCAGGTCAGCCTGTTGTTCCCGTGCCCGCGCCGTACGCGCCGCAGACGGCGCCTCCGGGCACATACGGAGCGTCGCCGTACCCGCCGACGATGACGCCAGACGCGCCGCCGACCTACGCCCAGCCTGGCATGGCCGTCCCGGGCGACCAGCCGGCAAGGTCCAATCAGCCGTTCGCGGGCGTTCCCGATCCCATCCGGGGACAGCTCTTCAACCCACGCCAGACGGGCATCCCAGGCCAGCGTGGCATGCGGGTGATCGGATCAGTTGGAGGTCCGCTGACGGGCTCCCCGGCGATGGCGCCGGGGCAGGGCATGTTGGGCAGCCGGTCCGGACAGAACGTGCCGGGCGCCGCAGGAGGCATCGCCGGGGTCGCGAGCAAGCTCGACCAGAAGAGCATCAGGACCTACGAAGGGCGCTCGAAGTACGATGAGTGGGAGTTCATCTACGACCCGCGCAAGGACACTACCGGCGCGCTCGGCCCCGGCATGAACACACCGAACCTCCAGAACCCGTCGAGTCCCGCATCCCCGCGGAACCCTGCTGGCCGGAACCCGTCACTGTTCTCGCGGCCGGGCTCCGGCCGGTGATGGCCGCGCACGAAGCTTTGAGCACTCGCATTCACATTGTCGGTGGCGGACTCGCCGGCGTCGAGGCCGCATGGCAGGCAGCGCGAGCAGGCTGCCGCGTCACGCTCTACGAGATGCGCCCAGGGCGTTCCACAGAGGCGCACACGACGGACCGCCTCGCGGAACTGGTCTGCTCCAACTCGCTCAAGACGGAGCAGGAGGGTTCCGCGCCCTGGCAGCTCAAGCAGGAACTGCGCCGCCTGGGATCGCTGCTGATGGATATCGCGGCGCGCTCGCGCGTGCCCGCTGGCCACGCCCTCACGGTGGACCGCGCCGCCTTCGCCGAAGCCGCCACCGAGGCAGTCTCCAGCCACCCTGCGGTCGAACTGCGCCGCGAAGAAATCACATCCATCCCGGACGACGGCATCGTCGTACTCGCGAGCGGCCCGCTCACCAGCCCGGCGCTCGCTGAGGCGATCGCGGAGATGACAGGCTCCGAAGCGCTGTTCTTCTACGACGCCATCAGCCCCATCGTGGATGCGGCTTCGGTGGATATGAGCATCGCCTTTCGCGCTTCGCGGTACGGCAAGTCGCTCGACGGCTCGGACGACTACGTCAATTGCCCGTTCGACAAGGAGCAGTACGAGCGCTTCATCGACGCGCTCACGTCCGCCGAAAGCTTCCGCGGCAAGATCGCCGATGACGTGCCATACTTCGAAGCCTGCCTGCCCATCGAGGAACTGGCCCGGCGCGGGCGCGACACCCTGCGCTTCGGGCCTATGAAGCCTACCGGCTTGGTGGACCCCCGCACCGGGCGCCGGCCTTGGGCGGTGGTCCAACTGAGGCAGGAGGATCTCCGCGCCGGGAGCTACAACCTGGTCGGATTCCAGAACCACCTCAAATACGCCGAGCAGGAGCGCGTGCTGCGCATGATTCCCGGCCTGGAGCGCGCCGAGTTCCTCCGCTACGGGCAGGTTCACCGCAACACATACATCAACGCGCCGGCGGTCCTCACTTCGACCCTTGGGCTGAAAGCCGCCCCGCGCGTATTCGTCGCCGGGCAGCTTGCCGGCACGGAGGGCTACGTCGAGGCTATCGCGACGGGTCTGATGGCGGGCCGCAACGCAGCCGCGCTGGCGGCAGGGCGCGAGCCTGTCCCGTTTCCGCGCGCGACCGCGCTTGGCTCGCTCACTCACTACATCTGCAACGCAGACCCGCGCTGCTACCAGCCCGCCAACATCACCTTCGACCTGCTGCCGCCGCTCGACGACGAGACGCGCCTGCGCCTTCGCCGCGACAAGCGCGCGCGGCACGCCGAGGTTTGCCGCCGCGCCTCAGCCGCGCTGGATGAGTTCCTCGCGGCGGCGCGCCATGCGGGCGGCCAGCCGTAGAGCCGCAACCATGCTGCCAGGGTCGGCAATTCCCTTCCCCGCAATGTCAAACGCAGTGCCGTGATCCACAGATGTCCGTATGATCGGCAAGCCCAGCGACACGTTCACGCTCGCCTCGAAGCCTAGAAGCTTGGCGGGTATGTGCCCCTGGTCGTGGTACATGGCGACTACCAGGTCGTAGCCGCCCCGCACGGCCTTGAGGAAAACCGTATCCGCGGGCACGGGCCCTTCAGCCTCAATGCCGGCTTCGCGGGCGGACTGGATCGCCGGCGCGATGAATCGCTCCTCTTCGTCCCCGAACAGCCCGTGCTCTCCCGCGTGCGGATTAAGGCCGCACACGCCGATCCGCGGCCGTTCGAACCCGAGCAGGAGACCGGCATCGTGCGCCGCCTGGATCGTCCGTCGGATGCGGCCGGATTCCAGTTCGCAGGCGCGCCGCAGCGAGATGTGGGTGGAGACGTGCACCACTCTCAGGCGCTCATCCGCGAGCAGCATCCACGACTCCCGCGCGCCGCATAGCGCCGCGATGAACTCCGTGTGCCCCGTAAACGGCTCTCCCGTCCGCGCGATCGCTTCTTTGTTTACCGGCGCGGTCGCCATTGCGGCGGCCTCGCCGCGCAGGCACATCTGAGTCGCCTCCCGGATGGCCGCCAGCGCCGCGCGCCCCGCCTCCGCGCTCATGACGCCGGGGGCTACCGGCGCGCCGCCGGTCTCGCGCACGGGGACCCACTCGGGCAATCCCGCCGCGCGCATCGCAGGCTCGTGGCCTACAACGATCCACTCGGCCAGGCCCTCCACCTGCGGCAGCGCCTTGACGATGACCTCGGGCCCGACGCCCGCGGGGTCGCCCATCGTGATCGCGATCTTCATCTGAACCCTTTCCTCAGCGCATCCACCAGCAGCGCAAATGCGTTTTCGTGACCGAACCCTCCGGCCTTGGTCACCACCGGCGTGCCATCGAGTGTGCCTCCCATGATCACGCCGTAGGCGATGCCGGGCAGCGCCTCGCGCACCAGCCGTATGCCATCGGCGTGCAGCGCCCGGCACACCAGCGCCGCCGTGTCGCCGCCGGACATGATCACCCCCGCCGCGCTGCGGGCCTGGTAGCGCGCGACGGGACCAGCAAGCTTTCCTTCGAGCGTTCTCACGGGCACCAACCGGTAATCATGCACGTCGCGGCACTCCCGCAGGTACTTCACCTGGGCGATGGTAACCGGGTGCATCGAGCCGATGTACAGCACCGCGGGCCCTGGCCTTCCAGCGACCGGTGGAAGGTACGGCTCGGGCCGGCCCAGCCTCTTGGCCACTTCGATCGCCAGCCCCGCCGAACCGGCGAGCAGAGGGGGCTTCGGAAGCGCGAAAGCGTCGCGCGCAACCGCCACGAGATCATCCTGCGTTTGGGCATCGAAAACGCGCAACCCAGGCCGCGGCTCGAGCCGCACTCCCCGCCTCACGCCTCCTACGGCGAGTTCCCCGCCGATGAGCTGCCGCCCCATCGCCGGATAGGCCGGGGCCACCCACGTTTCCTCGAAGCCGCAGGCCTCGATCTCGGCGACGATGTTGCCCCTCAGCGTCGAATCGATCTTCTTGAACACCAGCGTGGCGCCGGCGCGTCCCAGAGCGGCCATCGCGCCCTGCACTTTACGCCGCGCGCCGTCCGCCGAATTGCCGCGGCTGGCGGTGGAGAGAACCAGCACATCGCAGTCCGGAGCCTCCGCCGTCGAGAGCCAGACGACCGTATCGAGGCCATGCTGCGCAAACTGAACGCCTGCGTCGCAAGCGCCCGTTAGATCGTCGGCGATGATGCCGTATCGGGCCACGCGAGTAATTCTACCGGACCAACCCTGCGTGCGCGGATTTCTGGCTTCTGCTATGGCGGGCACACGCGGTATTCGCCTGTGATTGCCGGCTCCTCCGGCGCACTAGTTCTGGGAGAGCCCGTGCCGAAGCGCTTGTCGAATCCACTACTGCCTCCCGCCATCGCGCTTGCAGCCGGCATCGCGATAGCGCGCTTTGTCGAGTTCGGCTGTCTCGAACTGGCAGCGGCGACTGCCGCTTTCGCCGCGCTCGCCGCCGTTCCGGGACGCACTCGGCGCACCGCCTGTGTTCTCGCCTTCGCCGCCGCGGGAGCGCTACTGATGACCGCCCGCCGGCCCGGCCCTCCCCCGGAGCTCGATGCCGAGGCCCGCGAAGTTGTCGTCCTCTCAGGCTGCATCGTCGAGCCGCCCGCGTTCAGCGACGAGATCGAGCAGTTCGTTCTTGAACTCGAACCCGGCGCGAACATCCGCGTGAGCCTGTACGGCGATGACCTTCCACGGCTGCGCTACGGCCAGCGCGTGGAACTCGACGCCCGCATCCGCAACGTGCACAACTTCGGCAACCCTGGCGCGTTCGACTACGTGCGATACCTCGCGCGCCGGAACATCTACTGGACAGCTTCGGGCCGCGCCGATTCGGTCCGCGTGCTTGAGGGCTCGTGCGGCTCTCGCGCCGCCGCTGCAATCTTCGCCATCCGCAGCGCGGTGCTCGATCGCATCGACCGCCTCTACGCGGGCCGTCGGCAGGACACGGCGCTGATGAAAGGCCTGCTCGTGGGGCAGCGGGCCGGCATCGAACGCGCCTGGATAGACGATTTCCGTCGCACCGGTACCTACCACGCGCTGGTCATCTCCGGCCTGCACGTTACGGTGGTTGTCAGTATCTTCCTGTTCTTTCTCCGGCTGTTTCCGTGCCCCACCTGGCTTGCGGCGTCGCTCACTTCCGCCGTTGCGTGGCTGTACGCGCTCGTGTGCGGCTCGGAAGCTCCGGTGCTCCGGGCCGCCGCCGCCTGCACGATCTTCGCCGCCGGCCGTTTCTTCTTCCGGAAGACGCGGCTGCTGAACCTGCTTGCGGCGGTTGCGCTCGCGTTCCTTATCGCCGATCCGGAGCAGCTCTTCGACTCCAGTTTTCAGCTCTCATTTCTCTCGGTTGCCGTCCTGGGCGCCCTGGCGGTGCCGCTTCTCGAGCGCACCTCGCAGCCCTACGCGCGCGCGCTCGGTCATCTGAACGAACGGGAACTCGATCTGCACCTCGAACCCCGCGCCGCACATTTCCGGGTCGAACTGCGCCTGTTGGCCGAGACCCTGCGCCTGCTCACACACATCCCGGAGCGCGTCTGGCTGCCGGCCATGCAGGCGGTCCTGCGCGCGGCTATCTACGCTTACGAGCTGGCCGCCGTGTCGGCCGTGATGCAGTTCGGGCTGGCGCTGCCGATGGCCATCTTCTTTCACCGCGTTTCCATCACAGGCGTGACGGCAAACGTGCTGGTTGTGCCGCTGACATCGCTAACGGTGCCCCTCGGCTTCGCGGCGGTCATCACCGGGTGGGATTGGGTTGCGGCTGCCGCGGCGGCGCTGCTCGGCGCGGCGCGCGCGGTGGCTGCATGGCACGTGCAGTGGGAGACCTCCTGGCGGGTGCCCGATCCACCCCTCTGGCTGGCCGCGGCCCTCGCCGCAACGCTGCTGCTCTTCGCCGTATCGCGGCGCTGGCCGTTGCTGGCCGCGTCGGCTGCGCTGCTCGGCGTCGTGATCTGGCATCCGTTCCCGCCGCGCGTCACGCCCAACACGCTCGAACTGACCGCCATCGACGTGGGCCAGGGAGAAAGCCTGTTCCTCGCGCTGCCCGATGGCAAGTTGATGCTGGTCGATACCGGCGGCATCGCCGCCTATGGCCGCTCCCGGAAGCCTGCGCTCGATATCGGCGAGGACGTCGTATCGCCATATCTCTGGAGCCGTTCGATCCGCCGCCTCGACGCCGTCGCCATCACGCACGATCACGACGACCACGCCGCCGGCCTCCCCGCCATAGTCGCCAACTTCCGCCCGCGCGAGATCTGGATGCCCGGCCGCTTCAAGGCCGGAGAGGAGTTCACTTTCGGCGGGGCGCGTTTCCAGGTCCTCGCCGCCCCCGAGGACGAGGCGCGAGAGAACAACGACTCCCTCGTGTTGCGCGTCAGCCACGGACGGCACTCATTGCTGCTGACAGGCGATATCGAGCGCAAAGTGGAAAGACAACTGGCTGCCTCCGCAGCGCCCCTCCGTGCCGACGTGCTGAAGGTCGCGCACCACGGCAGCCGCACCTCGACGACTCAGGAGTTCCTGGACGCCGTGCGCCCGGCGGTCGCCTTTATTTCCGCGGGTTTCGAGAACCAGTTCGGCAACCCGCATCCGAGTGTCGTCGCGCGCCTCGATGCCGCCGGAGTGCGGGTACTAAGAACGGACTTGTGGGGCTACATCACAGTCCGGAGCGATGGCCGGCGCCTGTCGCTCGACTCGTGGCGCTGGCGCTCGCGCCGATAGCTCCCCACTTGAGCCCCAGGGGGGCTACTACAATCCCCCGCCCTGCTCCGTCTCGCGCTCGGCTTCTTCGGCCGCCGATGGGCCGGCCTCCTCCGCCGCGGCGATGGCCCGGCGGGCGTCGTCGACGCGATCGCGCGGCACCCTCACCTGGAACTCCAGGCTGGGAAACATCGAGCCGCTCACCAGGACCGACGGGATGTCGTTCCCCTCCAGGATGCTGCGAATCTGAGTCGCAACCATCTCTGCGTTGTACTCCTGAGAGCTGAACACCGTCACCATGTCGAGTTCGTGCGAGAGGTCCATGTCTTCAGGCCTGAAACCCCGCTGCGTGTCGATGAACTGCCGGGCATCCTCCTCCTGTTCGGGCCGAACGCGCACCTCGTAAGCCCCCTCGTGCGAACCGAAAACCTCCGCCGCTATGTTGATGTTGGCCAGCATGTCTCGCAGAATGGCGGCCTGCTCCTCCGCGTCGACATCGCTGGAACGGAAGACGGTAACGAGGTTCTCATCAGCCATGCCCCCATGTTACCAGCGATGTGCCGCGCGGATTAAGGTTCTACAATGAATACAAGGGGGATGTCTATGTCACATCACCGCAGTAGTGCAAACCGGATAATCTGGCTGCTCATCGGCGCAGCCGTGGGTGCGGGCGTTGCGTTGCTGTACGCGCCCAAGAAGGGCAAGGACACGCGCAGGTTCATCCGCAAGAAGGCCGGCGATGCTCGCGAAGCCATCTCGGAGGCCGGCGAGTCCGTTCGCGAGGTCTACGAAACCGTGTCCGGCGCGGGCCGCGAAGCCTACGATTCAGTGCTGGACGCGGGACGCCAGGTGTACAAGAAGACCGCCGAGGTCGCCTCTGAGGCCGCTGATGCCATAGAGCGCGGCCGCAAGTTTGTGATGCGCTAGGCTGCACGCCGGCCTGTGAAAGCCGCGCGGTATACAGGTATACATGACGACATCCGAGCGTTCGGGCGCGGGCGGAAGTGTGCCGGAGTTCCGCAACGAGCCTTACACGGATTTTTCGCTCCCCGAAAACCGGCGGGCCATGGAGCAGGCGCTTGCAGCCGTCCGCGCCCAATTCGGCCGCGAGTACGACACTATCGTCGGCGGCGAGCCCGTCCGCACAACACTGAAGATCGAATCGCGCAATCCCTCGCGCCCGAGTGAAGTCGTCGGCATTCATCAAAAAGCCGGCAGCGAGCTTGCCGCGCGCGCCGTCGAGGACGCATACGCGTTCTTCCCGGAGTGGTGCCGCACGCCTCCGCACGAACGCATCGATATGCTCTTCCGCGCGGCCGCTATCCTGCGCCGCCGGAAGCTGGAGTTCGACGCCTGGCTGGTTTACGAGGCCGGCAAGACTTGGCTCGAAGCCGAGGCCGATGTATCCGAGGCCATAGATTTTTGTGAATATTACGCCCGCCAGATGATGCGCTACGCCGGGCCGCGGCCCGCCGAGGTGCAGCTACCCGGCGAGCGCGACAACATCGAGTACCTGCCGCTCGGCGTCGGAATCGTCATCCCGCCGTGGAACTTCCCGCTCGCCATCCTCGTTGGCATGACCACCGCCGCGCTCGTCACCGGCAACACAGTGGTGCTGAAACCTTCGAGCGACACGCCCACCATCGCCGCGAAGTTCGCGGAGGTGCTGCGCGAGGCCGGCTTCCCGGCCAGGAGTTTCTGCCTGCTTACGGGCTCCGGCGCTGAGGTAGGCGATACGCTCGTGTTGCATCCGAAGACGCGTTTTGTGTCGTTCACCGGCTCGAAGGCTGTGGGCCTGCGCGTGAACGAGCTCGCTGCTAAGCCGCAGCCCGGCCAGGTGTGGATCAAGCGCGTCGTCGCAGAGATGGGCGGCAAGGACGCCATCATCGTGGACCGCGAGGCCGACCTCGACGAAGCCGTCCAGGGCGTGCTCGTCTCGGCCTTCGGCTACCAGGGCCAGAAGTGTTCCGCCTGCTCGCGCGCGATCGTCGATGAAGCCGTTTACGACGACTTCCTGGCGAAGCTGGCCGAGCGCGTTAAGGAGATAAAGGTGGGACCCTCAGACGATCCCGGCAACTACATGGGGCCGGTCATCAACGAGAGGGCGCGGAACTCCATCCTCGGCTATATCGAAACCGGCCGGAATGAGGGCCGCCTCGTCGCTGGCGGCGGCCCGGCCGAGGGCGAAGGTTACTTCATCCAACCGACGGTGTTTGCCGACGTTCCCGAGAACGCCAGGCTCTTCCGGGAGGAGATTTTCGGCCCGGTGCTCGCCGTTACGAAGGCCCGGGACTTCGAGGACGCGCTCCGTCTCGCCAACTGCTGCGAGTACGGCCTCACCGGCGCCGTGTACACGCGCAATCGCGAGAAGATCGAGCGCGCGCGCCGCGAGTTCTTCGTCGGAAACCTCTACTTCAACAGGAAGTGCACAGGAGCGATGGTCGGCGCCCATCCGTTCGGCGGCTTCAATATGTCCGGCACTGACTCGAAGGCCGGCGGCCCCGACTACCTGCTGCTATTCCTGCAGGCTAAGTCGATAGCTGAGAAGGTGCGATAGAACCATCGCAACGCCCGCAGGACGCAACCAGAGCGGCCGCGGGCAAGCGGCGACACTAGTGCAGGCGCCGGGCCGAAGGACGCCCGAACCCGAGCCACTCCGCGCCCGGAGCGGGATCGAGACCGGCTCAGTTCTGGATAGTCAAGCCCTTTTTCTTCCGTAGAATAAAAGCAGTGTCTGACCGGAAACTGCAAGTGATTCCCCTCGGTGGGCTGGGCGAGTTCGGGATGAACTCCATGGCCCTCCGCTACGGCGACGACATTATCGTGATCGACGCCGGCATGATGTTCCCCGACGCGGAGATGTGCGGCATCGACATAGTCACGCCGGACTTCGCTTATCTCACCGAGAACCGTGAGTACGTCCGCGGCCTTATCCTCACCCATGGGCACGAGGACCATATCGGAGGAGTGCCGTTCCTGCTCTCGCAACTCGACGTGCCCATCTACGGCACCGCCTTCACGCTGGCGCTCGTCGAGCGGCGCCTGGAAGAGCACGACCTGCTCGAACGCGCCAAACTCAACACGGTTCAGCCCCGCCAGAAGCTTGAACTCGGCCCCTTCGTTATTGAGTTCATACACGTCACGCACTCCATCGTGAGTGCGCTTTGCCTGGCTATCACGACGCCCGCCGGCGTGGTCATACACTCCGGGGACTTCAAAGTCGACCCTACGCCCACCGATAACCTCCTCTTCGACCTGCACACGCTGGCCGACTACGGCCGCCGAGGCGTTCTCCTGCTAATGTCGGACTCCACCAACTCCGACCGCCCCGGTTTCACCGGGAGCGAGCGCGCCGTCCGCCCCCGGCTCGAGGAGATCATCATGCGTGCGCAGGGGCGTGTGGTCATCTCCTGCTTCAGCTCTTCGATACACAGGCTGCAGCAGATTGTCGAACTCGGCGCCGAGTACGGCCGCAAGGTGGCCTTCATCGGCCGCAGCATGATGAGCACCACCGAGATCGCACACAACCTCGGCCTTCTGACCATCCCCGACGGCCTGCTCGTGCGGCCTCAGGACATCATGGACGTGCCGCCCTCGCGCATGCTCGCGGTCGTTTCGGGCAGCCAGGGTGAGCCTATGTCCGCGCTCTCGCGCATCGCCGTGGACAGCCACAAGCACCTTTCCATCGACCGCGGCGACACGGTGGCGCTCAGCTCCCGCATCATCCCCGGCAACGAGAAGGCCATCTTCCGCATGATGAACCACCTCGCCAAGCGCGGCGCGGATGTCATCTATGGCGACATGAACCCGCCGGTGCACGTATCCGGACACGCCAGCGCGGAGGAGTGCAAGCTGCTGCTTAACCTCATCCGGCCGAAGTACTTTATGCCGATTCACGGCGAGTACCGGCAGTTGGCCAAGAACGCCGCTCTCGCGCAGCACCTCAAGCACGCCGGCCTCGAGGACACCTTCATCCTCGAAACCGGCCAGACACTGGAGATCGATGAGTTCGGCGCGCGCAAGGGAGAGCGGGTTCCCGTTGGCCGCGTCTGCATCGACTCGGGAGCGCTCGATGACGTCGTCGAGGAGATCGTCATCCGCGACCGCCGCCACCTCTCCGAGGAGGGTTTCCTGCTACCCATCATCACCATCGATAAGCTCACCGGAAAGGCGGAGGGCCTGCCCGAGATCGTCTCGCGAGGGTTCATCTCCGAACAGGACGGCTCGGAGCTCATGCAGCTCGCGCGGGGTGTCGTGGCGCGAACGCTCGCATCCTCCAACCCGGCGGAACGCACCGACTGGGGCGTGATGAAGGAGAAGATCCGGACCGATCTGAAGCGCTTCCTCAACAAAGAGACATCCCGGCACCCGCTCATCATGCCGGTGATTCTCGAGGTCTGACGCGGCCTACTTCTTCTTGAACTCGAGGACGAGCCTGCCCCCCGGGCCCCTATACTGGAGCGCCAGGTGCTTGTCCTTGTGCTTTCCTTCGAGCAGGAAATAGAGCAGCCCCGAGATGGGCTTCTCCGTCTCCACCTCCGGCAGCACCTTCTTCTCGAGCAGCGCGAGCAGCGGGTCTTCCGTCCGGGGTCCGCTGGTTTGAATGGTTGATGTCGCGCTGGAGACGCCCGAGGTCGCGGTGCCCATGTTGCCCGAGTCGCCGGGGAGCCGCCGGGGACGCCCG
>JBLNBX010000201.1:0-10133 GCA_050260275.1 bacterium | reverse complement strand
CGTTTCGACCGTTTTCGCACGCACGCGGGCGTATACTGCATGAGTGCAGTCGCGGGTCGTGCGAAACTGGTTGTGGAAATGCTGAGATCACTCGCCTTGCTGCTCGCTATCGCGCCTGTGTGGGCGCAGGTTGGGGGGCTGCCTCCCGAGTGGGAGATCCGTAAGCAGCTCACGGTGATTGCCGAAAACGCGGGGCGGTTCCAGCCGGTTCTCGAGAAGATCGACGTCGCCACCTGGAAGAACGCGCCCTCGGGCTACGCCGGGCAGGTCGACCGCGTGCGCACCGAACTCGCCTACCTCATAGCGACCATCAAATCCCTCGCGGAGCAACCCGAGAGGCTCACGCTGGCGCTCGACGCCTACTTCCGCATGGATTCAGTGGACCAGATGCTGCGCTCTCTCCAGGTGGGTATACGAAAGTATCAGAACCCGGCTGTTGCCGACCTCCTCCAGGATCTGATGTCCCAGGGGGCCACGGATCGCGAGCAACTGAGGCAGTACATAGTAGAGCTGGCCGCGGATCGCGAAATCCAGTTCCGCGCCGCGGACGAAGAGGCCCAGCGCTGCCGGACATCGTTGTCGCGGCAGCCCCGCCCGCAACCGGCAAAAGGGAAGGAGTGACCCAGATGACGGAAGCGCGCACGTTCTCGTGCAGCATTTGCGGCGATCCCTCCACCGCCATCTGCCTGTACTGCACAAAAGACACCTGTCCGAAGCACCTCTGCGAGAAGTGCCACATGTGCAGCGACTGCTGCGGATGCGACGTTCCGCTCTCCGCAGAAGAGGCGCACCCGCAATCGGCCGGGTAAGTGTCTATTCGTACCTGAGCGCCCGCACCGGTTCGATTCGCGCCGCGCGGCGCGCGGGAACCGCGATGGCGACCAGAGCGATCGCGAGCAAAATGGCCGGAACGGCGACGAACGTCACGGCGTCGGTCCCGGATACTCCGTAGAGCAGCGACGCGGTTAAGCGTCCAAGCGCGAGGGCGATGGCAAGACCTATCGCCAGCCCCGTGCCGGCAACGTACAGCCCCTGCCGCAGCACCATCTTCAGAACGCCGCCGGCGTGCGCGCCGAGGGCTATTCTTATGCCGAACTCGCGCGTGCGGCGCCGCACCGAGTAGCTCATCACCCCGTACAACCCGATGGCCGCCAGCGTCAGCCCGGTGGCGCCGAAAACGCCGAGCAGAGTGGCGCACAGCCGCGGCACGAGCATGGCTTTGTCCACGTGCTCGCTCATGGTCTCCGTGTTGAAGACGGCCATAGATGGATCGAGAGCGCCAATCTCGCGCCGCACCGCCTGCATGAGCATGTAGGGGTTGCGTGCCGTCTTCACCGCGATAGAGATGCCATATAGCGACATCGCGTTCTCGGGCTTGGGCTCGAGGAACACATAGGCGCAGTTGGCCGGCTCCTCGCCCAGCGTGCGAGACTTCGCATTTCGCGCGATGCCGACAACGGTGTAGCTTCCGCTGTGGCCCGAGAGGCGGCGGCCGATCGGGTCCGCCGTGCCGAAAAGCTCGCGAGCGAGCTTCTCGTTGATCACGACGCCGTCCGGGTCGGTGCGCAGGTTGAAGTCGCGGCCGCGCAGCAGCGGCAGGCCCATGGTCTCAAAGAAGTTCGCGCCGACGTTGTAGATATCCGCGTTCACCGATTTCTCTTCCCTCGCGCCCTCAACCTTGAGGTCAAAAGACGTGCCCCCGATGCTGAGGGGAATGCTGTCCAGGAAAGTGACGGACTGCACTCCTGGAAGCGCCGAGACGCGCTCGCGAAGCGCCGCGAGGAACTGGCGGGTCTTCTCCGGTGAGTAATTGTGCGTCTTCGGATCCACCGCCATGAGCAGGACGTTTTCCGGACGCATGCCTATGTCGATCGAGGACGCGTTCTGCAGACTGCGCAGGAACAACCCCGCGCCCGTCAGCAGCACCAGCGATAGCGCCACCTGAACGACAACGAGCGTGTTCCGCATGCCGAATCGCCGCGAGCGGCCGAAGCCGGAGACCTGGTCCTTGAGCGCCGCCATCAGATCGGTCCGCGTGGCGCGCAGCGCGGGCGCGAGGCCAAACAGGACGCCTGTCAAGACGGTCAACGCCGCCGTGAACGCCAGAACGCGCAGATCCGGCGTGAAGTCGAAGACGATGGGCAGCGGGAGCGGCAGGCGCAACTGCGATATCGCGCGCGCGGCCATCCACGCCAGCGCGAAGCCGCCCACCGCTCCGAAGGCGGCGAGCACAACGCTCTCGGTCAGCAACTGGCGAATCAGCCTGAGGCGCCCGGCACCGATAGAGAGGCGAACGGCTATCTCCTTCTGCCGGGCCGCGGCACGGGCAAGAAGCAGGTTGGCGACGTTCGCGCACGCGATCAGCAGCACCAGCCCCACGACGACCATGAGCACCGCCATGAGCCCCACCACCTGCTTGCTCATGCCGTCGATCAGGCCGCCGGCCTTCTCCAGAGTCATCGGCCTCTGGCGCCGGCGCTGGTCGTTCTTGAAGTGCGTGTCGTCGATGCGCCGCTTCACCACGTTGACCGCGGCCAGAGCTGTTTCGCGGTTCACGCCAGGCTTCAGCCGCCCGAGAAGCATCAGCCAGTTGGAGCCGCGGCTGTCCATGATGCCTTCGTTGGCGATATCGGGCATCAGTTGGCCGACCATCGTCAACGGCGCCCAGAACTCCGCGATGATGCCGCGCTCGGTGCCGTGGAAACCCTTCGGCGCGACGCCGACGACGGTGTACTTAGCGCCGTTCAGGAGCACCGTGCGGCCTATGATGCCGGGGTCCGCGCCGAACCGCCTCTGCCACAACCCATGGCTCAGCACCACGACGGGATCACGGCCCTCGACCTCGGCTTCCTGCGGCGCGATACCCCGCCCCAGCGATGGCCGCACGCCGGTTACGGAGAAATAGTTGCCGCTGACGAGCTGGCCCCAGACGCGCTCGGGCTCGCCCTGCCCGCCGATGCTGGCCGGCACGAGCGGGAAGTGCGCGGATATGCCGGAGAAGATGTCCTTAGTCTGGTCGCGGTAGTCCAGGTAGTCTGGCCGCGACATCGATCTTCCGCCGTTGAAAGATAGCAGCCTGTCGGGCTCAGCCACGGGAAGGCTGCCCAGCAGAAGGCCGTTCATGATGCTGAATACCGTTGCGTTGGCCGCGATCGCCAACGCGATTGAGACCACCACCACCGCGGTAAAGCCAGGGCTCTGCCTGAAGGTTCGGAGAGCGTACAGAAGATCGCGCAGCATGCCCGAGCATACGAGCACGGGGCGCGCTAAGTTCGCTGGCTTATCTGGCTATTTACGGGCGGCCGCCCGCGGCTCAGCGAGCGCGTTAGCGCCAGCGGAACAGGCGCAGAGCGACTGCGAAGCAGACGACCAGCCAGCCCACCATGATCGCCAGCTCGCTTCCCAACTGCGGTAGCGAGGTCCCCTGCAGCATGCTCGCGCGCAGTGCGTCCACCGCAGCCGTCAGCGGCAGCAGTTGAATGAACGGCTGGAGGGCGTCCGGAAATCGCGATGCGGAGAAAAACACGCCGGAGCATACCCACATGGGCAGCATCACCATGTTCATGATCCCCGAAACGCCTTCAATGGTCCTCGGACGCGCGGCCAGTAGCAGGCCGAGAGCGCTGAACATGAGCGAAGCGAGCACCGCGAGTAGCCCTATCTGCCATATCGGTGCACGCACCGGCACGCCGAACGCCCACGCTCCAAAACCGAGCAGCACGGCGACCTCAGCCACCAGCAGTATCAGACGCGAGCACACGAACGAGCACAGGTATTGCCAGCGCGGCATCGGGGAAGCCACCAGGCGCTTGAGAAGCTTTTTCCTGCGCGCGTCCACAATCGTGAATCCCACGCCCCAGATGCCGCTGCCGAGCAGGTTCATCGCAAGCAGGCCGGGGATAAGAAAGTCGATGTAGCGCGACCCGGGCTCGTCCATGATCCGGTCGGCGGTATCGACCGCGGGTTTCGCGCCGGCAGCGGCCTGAAGGGCGCGGTCGGCGAGCAGCCGCGCGACGCGCGCGTCCGCATTGGTGTTGTCGTACGTGTATGTGATCGGGTTTCCGGGCGCAACCAGCACCAGCACGCGCCCCATCCGGAGCGCCTCGCGGGCGTCCTCGCCGTCGAGCAGTTCCACGGAGAGCGTCTTTTCCTGCGAGAGCGCTGCGCGGATAGCCGGATCGGTGGTCGCCACCTTCACCATTTCCGGCGGGCGGTTGCGAAACGCGATACCGAGCCCCGCCGCGAGCAGCACGGGAAACACGAACGTCCAGAAGACGGCTTCCGCCTCGCGCATGAACTCGCGAAAACGAAGCAGCGTGAGCTGCACCAGAGAGTTGCTATTCATCGCGGAGGCGCCTCCCGGTGAGCGAGACGAAGACATCCTCGAGCGTGGCCGAGTGCAGCCGCAGATCTGTAAGAGCGGCGCCGAAGCTCGCGAGTGCGTTCAGAACAGCCGGGACGGCTATGTGCGGCTCGGTTATCTCCAGCAGGTACGTTCCGTTTTCGGAGCGGGCGTTGCGCACGCCCTCGATGGATGCAAGGCGTGCGACATCCAGGGGCCGCGTCACGGCGAGCTCGATAACGTGGTCCGCGCCCATGGATGCTATCAGCTCGCGCGGCGATCCGAGCGCGATCACCTTGCCGTGGTCCATGATCGCGAGGCGGTCGCAGAGCCGCTCCGCCTCGTCCATGTAATGTGTGGTGAGAATGATGGTGCGGCCTGCCGTCTTGAACCGTTCGATGAGGTCCCAGAGCTGCCGGCGCGCCTGCGGATCGAGGCCGGTTGTGGGCTCGTCCAGAAACAGCAGGTCCGGGTCTCCGACGAGTCCGCATGCCATCGCCAACCGCTGCTTCTGGCCGCCCGAGAGGTTGCCCACGCGCGTGTTCCGCTTCTCCTCGAGCTGCACCATCGCGATCACTTCATCCACCGAAAACCCGCGGCGGTAAAAGCTGCGGAACAGGCGGATGACCTCGCTCACCGTGATCCTGTCGGAAAGCTGCGTCTCCTGAAGCTGCACGCCCAGGCGCTGCCGCAGTTCGGCGGCGTCCGATTTCCACGTGAGCCCGAGCAGCTCCACTTCGCCGGAATCCGGCGTGAGCAGTCCCTCGCAGATCTCGATAGTGGTCGTCTTGCCCGCGCCATTCGGCCCGAGGAGTCCGAAACACTCGCCCGGCCAGGCATCGAGGTCGATGCCCGCGACGGCTACAACATCCCCATAGGATTTCCGCAGGCTCCTCACGCGAAGCGAAGGCCGGGCGGCTGGGGCAGGCTGCATACCTAGTTTTTCTTAAGAGCGAGCGTCTCGTTCATGGAACCCTGGCGGTACCCCTCCAGGTCGAGCGTGACGTAGTGGAATCCGAGCGGCTTGAACGTATCGGTGAGCCTCGTGGCCATATCCAGCGTCAGCGCCCGCTCCATCTCGTCTCTGGCAATTTCGATGCGGACGAGTTCTCCGTGGAAGCGAACGCGGAACTGGCGGAACCCGAGCGCGCGCAAGGCTTCCTCGCCAGCCTCGATGGTTTTCATCAGAGGCAGCGAGATCGGGGTGCCATAGGGCACGCGCGAACTGAGGCAGGCGGACGCCGGGCGATCCCACGTCGGCAGCGAAGCCATGCGGGAGAGCTCGCGGATCTCGGCCTTGGACAACCCGGCCTCGACGAGCGGCGCGCGCACCTGATGGATCTTCGCTGCGTTCTGGCCGGGGCGGTAATCGCCCAGGTCGTCTTTGTTGACTCCGTAGATGATATGCTCGATTCCCCGCTCGCGGCCCACCTCCTCGAGAACGCGGAACATCTCGTCCTTGCAGTGGAAGCAGCGGTCCGGACCGTTCTTGAGGTACTCGGGATTCTCGAACTCCGCCGTCGGAACGTACTCGTGGCGGATGCCGAACTGCCGCGCGAAGGCCTCGGCGTCGCGCTTGTGCGACTCGGGAACCGAGGCCGAATCGGCCGTGATGGCGACGGCGTTATCCCCCAGCGCCTGCGTGGCTGCCCAGGCAAGGTAGGCGGAATCGGTGCCGCCTGAATATGCCACTATCACGCGCCCCAGCGAGCGCAGAATGTCGAGCAGCCGCTCCTGCTTTGCCAACAGCTCGACCGAATCGAAGGTTTGCCCCAACGAGACCAAAACCGACATATGACCAGTGTACCCGGCTATTGTAGCGGCAACTCCGGATTGGCCGGCGCCTGGCCGTTGCCGTTCCCGTTGCCATTCCCGTTCCCGACCGAGTCAGGCACCACGCTGGCGGCGGCGACGCGGTCGCCCTCCTCCATCCTGACCAGGCACACGCCCTGGCTGGAGCGGCCCACCTGCCGGATCTCGCTGGCCTCGATGCGGATGATCTTGCCTTCCTTGGTGATGATGATGACGTCGGTGTCTTCCTTCACCTCCATCACGGCGGTCACCTTGCCGGTCTTGGGCGTGACCTTCATGTTGATGACGCCCTTGCCGCCGCGGTTGGTCAGGCGATAGTAGCTGAGCGGCGTCCGCTTTCCAAAGCCCATCTCGGAGATGGAGAGGATTAGCCCTTCCTCATCAACAACTTCCATTCCTACCACCGCATCGCCTTCGGCCAGCTTCATCGCGCGCACTCCGCGAGCGGGCCGTCCCATCGGCCTCACGTCGTTTTCGTGGAACCGGATGGCCTGGCCGTCCGCCGATGCGATGAAGATGTAGTTCGACCCGCTGGTCAGCCCCGCGCCAATAAGCTCGTCGCCCTCGTCGAGGCCGATAGCTATGATGCCGCGCGACATGGGATTGTCGAACTCGCTCAGTCCCGACTTCTTCACCACGCCGTTCCGCGTCACCATCACGACGTACTTGTCCGGCACGAACTCCTGCACCGGGAGGAACGCGCAGACGGTTTCGCCGGGCTGAAGATTTATCAAGTTTGAAATATGTTTTCCGCGCCCGGTGGTGCCGGCGTCGGGGATTTCGTAAACCTTGAGCCAGTACACCCTGCCCAGGTTCGTGAAGATCAGAACGTAGGCGTGCGTCGAGGCGATGATGAGGTGTTCGAGGAAGTCCTCCTGGCGCGTGCCCATGCCGATGCGGCCCTTGCCTCCGCGCGACTGGCGGCGGTAGGTGTCCACGGCCGTGCGCTTGACGTAGCCACCGTGCGTGACGGTGACCGCAACGTCCTCCACCGCGACAAGGTCCTCGATCTTGATCTCGCCGGTGTCCTCGATGATCTCCGTGCGGCGGGCGTCGCCGAACTCCTTCTGAACTTCCTTGAGCTCCTTGATAATGACGCCGCGCAGAACCTTGTCGGAGCCGAGGATCTCGAGATACTCGGCGATGCGGCGCTGGATTTCCGCGAGTTCGTCGATGATCTTCTGCCGCTCCATTCCAGTGAGGCGCTGCAACTGCAACTCGATAATGGCCTGCGCCTGGCGCTCGCTGAAGTCGAAGCGGAATGATTCTTCCACGCCCACTACTTCTTGGAATACGCGCGGCGGCAGAGGCAGCAAGCCCATCAGCCGTTCGCGGGCTTCCTTCGGATTGGCCGAACCGCGGATGGTCTCGATCACAACGTCCAGGTTGTCCAGCGCCTTCTGGAAGCCGAGCAGGATATGCTCGCGCTCGCGCGCCTTGCGGAGGTCGTGTTCCGTGCGGCGGCGCACCACCTCAATGCGGTGGCCGATGAATCGCTTGATGCAGTCGATCAGGCCGAGCTCGCGCGGCTGCCCGTTGACGATGGCCAGCATGATGACGCCGAAGCCCGTCTGCATCTGCGTGTGCTTGTACAGGTTGTTCAGGACAACCTCGGGCTGCTCGCCGCGCTTCAGCTCGAAGACGATGCGCATGCCCTCGCGGTCGCTCTCGTCGCGGATCTCGGAGATGCCTTCGATCTTCTTCTCGTTCACCAGCGACGCGGCCTGCTCGATCAAGCGGGCCTTGTTCACCATGAACGGGATCTCCGTAACCACGATCTGGTCGCGGTCCTTCCCAATGTGCTCGATCGCAGCCTTCGCCCGCAGCTTCAACTGCCCGCGGCCGCGGGAATAAGCCTCGTAAATGCCATGGCGCCCGAGTATATATCCTCCGGTCGGGAAGTCAGGGCCGGGCACAATCTTGAGGATCTCCGCGAGCGGCGTGTTCGGGTTTTGGATGAGAGCGATCGTGGCCGAGATGATCTCGCTCAGGTTATGCGGCGGGATGTTCGTGGCCATGCCGACCGCGATGCCCGAGGATCCGTTGATGAGGAGGTTCGGCACGCGCGTCGGGAGCACCTCCGGCTCCTGCTCGCTATCGTCGTAGTTGGGCCGGAAATCGACCGTTTCCCTGTCGATATCGGCCAGCATCGTGGACGAGATGCGCGAAAGCCGGGCCTCGGTGTACCGCATCGCCGCGGGCGGGTCGCCGTCGATCGAGCCGAAGTTCCCCTGCCCGTCGATCAGCGGATAGCGCATCGAGAACGGCTGACCCATGCGGACCAGCGCATCGTAGACTGCCGTATCCCCGTGCGGGTGGTACTTTCCGAGCACCTCGCCGACGATCTTGGCGCACTTTCGCGTGGGCCTGTTGTAGGTCAGGCCCATCTCCGACATTCCGTACAGGATGCGCCGGTGCACGGGCTTGAGGCCGTCGCGCACGTCGGGCAGCGCTCGCCCGACGATCACGCTCATGGCGTAATCGAGGTACGAGCGCCGCATCTCGTCCTCAATGTTTATCGGGATCAGATTTCGTGGCGGCGTGGCGTTCGCGCCGAGCGGCAATTGACCGTTTTCCGGTGTTTCTGGATCAGGCAAACTTCACTCCTGCACACGGGGCGCGTAGTTCAAATTCAGCGCCCCAGGTGAAAGTATTATTTTACCAGAAATTCACTGATAAAAAAGGCACTTGTACGTGAAAAAGACGCCCTCACGCGGGCGCCTGGGCGGCGTTCGTGGACGCGCCGCGCGCGGCCGCCGCCCGCGCGATCAGCGGGCGCTCTACCGCCACAAACAGCGCCGCCGTGCCAGCCAAAGTCAGCGCGTAGGCGAACGGCATTCCGGCCCAGAAAAGAAACGGCGAGGCGGCCGTCGATACGCCGAATTGCGCCAGCAGAATTCCAACCGCTCGCAGTGTAATGCCGTGCGCTAAGTAGTAGGAATAGCTCATCGCGCCGAGCCCCTGGAAGAGCCCGTGGCTGCACAGCCGGCCGGTACGGCTTTGGGCGCCGAACGCGACAAGGCCGAAGGCGAGCAGCGCCGGCGCAACCAGGGCCGTGCGGCGCGCGAACACCGCTATGTCCAAAGCCTCGGGACCGGCTCCGGACGCCAGCATATACACCCCGGCAATGGCCGCGATCGCGAATGCCGGCGCGAGCAGCCACCACTCGCCCCGGTCTACCGGAAGCTTCTCCGGCAGCAGCGAGCGGACCTCATAGACGAGCATACCCACCAGGAACATGCCCGCCCTCACGTAGGGGCTGCCGTCCCAACATAGGGAGAACCACAGCGCCGCCCCCGCGGCTACCGCGGCCGTCCGCATCGGGGGTTTCCACTGGCGCAGGCGCGCTCCCGCGACCACGAGCGGTATCGCGGCATAGAAGGCCATGATGAACGCCAGCGTCCAGGAGACCGAGATTATCGCGGGCAGCCCGAACGCGAGCGGGATGAGAGCGATGTTCCCTGCAACGTGCGCGGCCGCCGCGAGTGCTCCGTGCGGCAGTTTCGATTCGCCCGGCAGCAGCAGCGACGCGGCCACGTAGACACTCAGCATGAACAGGAACGGCGGGTATATCCGGAAGGCGCGCCTCCGCAGGAACTCCGTATAGCGAACCGGCTTTCTCATCACAGAGGCATACACGCCGAAACCGCTGATGACCAGGAACAGGTCCGTCCCCACCCTCGATGCGGCCACGAGAAAGGCGAGCGGAACGCCCCACGAGCTTACCGGCCCCGCGAACAGGCCGGCGTAATGGTAGAAGAACACCAGGCTCATCGCGATGCCGCGGATCCCCTGTATGGAGGCGATCCGCGACTGCGGCGATACTGCCGGTGCAAGCATCCATCTCCACGCGCGCTGCATGGCAAATCCGCGCGCGGCGGCTCAGAACGGCCGCTCTACGTCCAGGTCTCCGGCATCGACCGTGCGCCCGTGCACGCTGGTCTTCCCCTCTTCGATGAGCGACTTCATCCGGATCAGG
>JBLNBX010000200.1:0-29666 GCA_050260275.1 bacterium | reverse complement strand
ATACAGCTTCCGGGGCACACCGGCGGCGCAGCCGGCGAGCGCCTCGGCCCACACCACGTCGCCGTCGCCGCGTACTACTGCGTGCGCCGCTCCTCGCTCGTAAGCCTCTTCGGGGTACAGGCTCGCGTGAATGCCGCCGAAGATGACGTACGCGCCGCGTTCGCGCGCCAAACGCCCCACCTCGAATCCGCGCAGCGCGTTCGCAGTGTGGATGCCAATGCCGACAACGTCGCCCGGGCCGATCCTGCCGGGATCGAGCGGTGTGATCGTCTCATCTACGAGTAAAGGATCGCCGTACTCCGCAGGGGTAGCGCCGGCGAGCACGAATAACCAGCGTGGAGTGATAACCGCGGTTCCGAACGCGACATCGCTCGGGTTCACCAGATGTACGCGCATAGCTTCCCAGAGCCCGCCTCGAGATAACCTAGTTGTCCCAGTGTGACCGGCGACCGGCCCTAACGAACCTGACCCCGCCGGCAAACAACCCCGAACAAAGTATACAACACTGCCTCGTGTATGCTTATAGCGGGAGACAGGGACAGGCCTCCGGGGCGGCATCCGGACTTGCAACCGCGGGTTCACGGGTCGCATCCAAGTCCCCGAGACGGTTTGAACGAGCGATGCGAATGAAGCGCGGGCAGCTCTTGATCGCCGCGATCCTGCTGATCGTACTGGCGGCCAACGTCTGCCTGCACGAACACTACGACCCCGACTGCGGCGTGTGCAGCGCCACACACAATGTGCAGGCGGCGGTGCAGCCGCCGGCGCTGCTGCAGTTGAACGCCCGGCTCTCTGCCGCAGCCGGCACTGTCGAACCGGAACCGCTCCGCGGCTACGAGCGCCCGGCGCCGGCTATATCCTCTCCCCGCGCGCCCCCAGCCTAGCCCTCCTTTCGCCAGCACACAAAAACAACATCAGGAGGGTTACATCTGTGCGGGTCCTGGTCTGTCTCACTATCTTTTCTGCCGCACTAACTGCCCAGCCGCGCACAGCGGCCTTGACGGGAGTCGTCCGGCTGGAGGGTTCAGGCGCACCGGTTCACCATGCCACGGTGAGCATAGTGGAACTGCGCCGCTCGGCGGACACAGATGCCGAAGGGCGGTACACGTTTACGGAACTCCCGCCGGGCGACTATCACGTGGTTGCGCACATGCACGCGATGGCCGGTGAAACGCGCACCGTGCATCTCGAGGCCGGCCAGCAGGCGAGTCTCGATTTCCGCCTCAGCCTGGGAGTATTGCACCAGCGGATCACGGTTACGGCGTCAGGCCGCGAGCAGGCGACGCTCGAAACGTTTCAGCCGGTGATCTCCCTGAACTCGCTCGAACTCTCGGTGCGGCAGGCAACATCGCTCGGCGGCGCGGTGGAAGGCGAGCCCGGCGTAGCGAAACGCAGTTTCGGCCCCGGAACCGCGCGGCCCGTCATTCGGGGCTTTGATGGCGACCGCGTCCTGGTGCTTCAGGACGGACTGCCGACGGGCACGATCTCGTCGCAGTCGGGCGATCACGGCGAGCCGCTCAACCCGGGCGCGGTGGACCAGGTGGAAATAGTAAAGGGGCCCGCCACACTGCTGTACGGAAGCAATGCGATCGGTGGGGTCGTGAATGTCATCTCCGGCCACCATCAGGTTCACGAGCATTCGCACGAGGGCGTGCGTGGCTATCTCACCGGGAATGCCGGAAGCGCCAACGCCTACGCGGGCGCGAGCGGCGGAGTCGAGATCGGCCGCGGCCTCTGGCTCGCGGCAATCGACGGCGGCGCCGGCCACGCGGGGAATTACTCGACACCGATAGGCAAGATCCCCAACTCGCATTCGGGCGTGCAGACCGCGTCAGGTTCGCTCGCGAGGTTCGGTGAACGGAACACCTTCGGCGCCAGCTACAGCATCCAGGACGGCCGCTACGGAGTGCCGTTCGCCGCGCCGGAGGCGGATGAACACGTCGACCTGACCTTCCGCGGCCAGCAGTTCCGGCTCCACGCCGGACGCGCAGGTTTCGCGCCGGTGATAGAGCGTGCCGACCTGTACACGAGTTACACGGACTGGACGCACACGGAACTCGAGGGCGGCGAGGTCTGCACGCGCCTCTACAACAAGCAGTTCACGGCGCGAGCGGTTTTCGAACAGCGTCCGGCCGGCCGGCTGGCGGGGCGCTTCGGCTTCCATTCCACCCTGCGGGACTACAAGGCGACGGGCCGCGAGACCCTCTCGCCTCCTGTCGATCAGAGCAGCATTGCGCTGTTCGCGCTTGAGCAAGTGAGACTCGAGCGCGTGAGGTTGCAGTTTGGAGCGCGCTATGAGCACACGGGCTACTCGCCCGCGGGCGCGCCGGCGCGCAGCTTCGATGGCCTATCCGCAGCGGCCGGCGCTAACGTTCCGCTCTGGAACGGGGGCGCGCTGGCGGTGAACTACACGCGCTCCTACCGCGCGCCCGCGCTTGAGGAGTTGTACAACTACGGGCCGCACGCGGGCAACCTGACCTTCGAGATCGGAAATTCGGGCCTGAACCGCGAACTAGGCAACGGCATCGACGCAGCGGTGCGGCACGAGGGCCGCCGGGTGCGAGGCGAAGCGAACCTGTTCTACTACCGCCTTGACGATTTCGTTTATCTGGCTCCGACGGGCCGCATCGAAGAGGGGCTCGTCGAGGCCGAGTACCGGCAGGCCGGCGCCCGGTACACCGGCGGCGAGGCGCGAGCGAGCGTCCTGCTGCTGCCCGAACTCTGGCTGAACCTGGGCGTCGATGCCGTGAACGCACGCCTTCGCGCGGGATCTGTTCCGCTGCCCAGAATTCCTCCGGTACGCGGGCGTGTGGGGCTCGACTTCCGCCGCGGCGGCTTCGCGGTGCGGCCGGAGATCGTGCTTGCGAATGCGCAGCGGGACGTGTTCCTCACCGAGACGCCCACGGCAGGCTACGCGCTCGTCAACCTGGCGGCGTCGTACAGCTACGCCACCAGCCACGCGCTGCACGTATTCACGTGCGAGCTGAATAACGCCGGGAATACGCTGTACCGGAACCATCTGTCGTTCATAAAGAATTTCGCGCCGGAGCCGGGCCGGGGCGTCCGCCTGACCTATACTCTCCGGGCGTTCTGACGAGCTCCGGAGCGGTCCGCCGACGGGCTTCGTACTGCGGCTGTCGCGGGCCTTTTGATACACTGACTTGCGGACTGAATGCTACTCGCGAAGGAATTTGTCGCCTACCTCTCCCGCCAACTCGTCGCCAAGCTGTCGCCGAGACTTATCGACACGGTCGAGCCGCAGGCTGTTGCCGACCAGATCTCCGGGGTCATCATCGACGAGCTTCAGGTGGAAGACCGCCTCAACGACGAGGTGCGCGACATCCTGGAGCAGTATCAGGATTACATGCGCCGCGAGGGCGTCAGCTACCAGGAGATGTTCCGCCGCATCAAGAACACGCTCATAACCCAGCGCAAAGTGATCCGAGCGTCGGGCCGCGATACGGGCGACGCGATGCGGCTATCGCGAGACAAGGTGATAGACATCTCGCACAAGATCGTCTCGATGCTGCGGAAATCCCGCGAGGTGCGCCTCAAGAAGCCGGCCAACGAGGTGCGGCTGGAACTGGTCCGCGAGATCATCGCGCTCCTGCAGATGGAGGACCGCGTCGATCGCGCGGCGCGGCAGAAGATCCGGTCCCAGAAGCGCGAAATCGCGGAAGGCACTGAAGAGTACGATCTGCTGTACCGGCGGTATTACGCTGAAGAGCTGAAGAAGCTGGGAATCGACCTTTCCAGGTAGCTTCTCGGTAGGCCCGGCTGTTGCGCACCGATTCGGCCAATGAGCCAGGCGAGTATTGGCCCCTGATATGACTCCCGCCATCACCATCATCGGCAGCCTGAACATGGACTTCGTGGTGCGCGTCAAAGAACTGCCCGCGCCTGGGCAGACCGTGCTCGGCCGCAACTTCATGATGACCCCAGGCGGCAAGGGCGCAAATCAAGCCTGCGCGGCGGGACGGCTCGGAGCGGGGCGCGTTATGGTGAGGATGGCCGGCCGCGTCGGCTACGACCTGTTCGCCGATCATCTGCGCGCCAGCCTTTCGGCCGCCGGGGTGGACGTCGCTTACGTGAGCGGCAGCAAGGCGCAGCCGACCGGTGTGGCGCTGATCTGGGTCGATGACGCCGGGGAAAACTCGATCGTCGTCGCCTCGGGAGCGAACCTGGAGCTGCATGCCTCGGACATCGGGTCGCTTCGGGGCGCTCTTGCCGGTGCGCGGTTCGCGATGTTTCAGCTCGAGACGCCGCTGGAGACGGTCCGCGCGGCGATGGCTCTCGCGCACGAAGAGAGCGCGCAGGCGATACTGGACCCGGCGCCGGCGCAGCCGCTCTCGCGGGAACTGCTCGAGCTTGCGGACATCCTGACGCCGAACGAGACGGAGGCGCTGGCGCTGCTCGGCCTGCCCAGAGCCCGCGTGCGGCTGGGCGACGCTCCGGCGCTGGCGCGCTCGCTGCGGGAGCTCGGAGCGCGCGCCGTGGTGCTCAAGCTGGGCGATCAGGGCTGCCTGTTCGACGATGGCAACCGGCAGATACACTGTCCCGCGTTCCCCGTGGAGGCGCGCGACACGACCGCCGCTGGGGACGTTTTCAACGCGGCGCTCGCCGTCGCGCTGGCGGAGGGGAAGCCTATCCAGCAAGCGCTGCAGTTTGCCTGCGCGGCAGCGGCGGTGTCGGTGACGCGGCCGGGCGCGCAGGCGTCGATACCCACGCGCGCCGAGGTCGAGCACTTCCTGAGCGGCGGGGAGTAAGCTCCAGGGCCGCCTTCGAGAGGCCTCACAAACAAGGCCACGGCTATCGCCCGCTTCACGCGCCTGCCCGCACCTTCGCGAGTACGTACGGGCCTTCGGGGATGACGGCGACGCGCGCGCCGGGCGCGAGCGGAGCCAACAGCGCCGAGAGTGCTTCCTCCGGTCCCGGGTAGGCTTTCCCCCACAGCGCCGGATGGTACTCCTTCGGCAGCCCCGGAGTGTAGAACAGCACGTCCGCCTTGGCGGCGACAAGGGCCAGTTTCTCCAACTGCCACTGGTCCACTACAACCGGCGCGCGCTCTATGTGCGCCATGAATTGTGTGTAGGACGGAAACTCCTTCAACATGCCGCGGAACTCGGGCGCGCCGGCGCCCTCTTCGCAGGCGGCGAGCACCAGTATTCTGCCTCCGGGTTTCACGATATGCGATGCCGCCGTGACGCCCTTGACGGCCTGATAGAAGGTGAGGTCCAGCGGATAGCCCGCCGATGTGGTGATCACGGCGTCTACGGGCGCGTCGAGCGTCTCGAGCATTACGCGCGAGACGAACTCGATGCCGCGGCGGTGCGCCGCGACGGGCTCGCCTGCGAACACCCCCGCTATGCTGCGGTCGCGCGCCAGCGCCACGTCAACGATGAAGTCGTGCCGCGCCATCGCGGCTATCTCGAGCAGCTCGCGGTGCAGCGGGTTGTCCTCGATGGAGCCCTCTACGGCCCGCGGGTGGCGCATGAACCGCGGACTGTGAATGATCTTGATGGTCTCCTGCGCCGCCAGTCCTGGCACTATCAGCTTGCGGCCGCCGGAGTAGCCCAACATGAGGTGCGGTTCGATGAAGCCGAGCGTGATGCGCAGGCCGGCGGAAACGAACCTCTCGTCTATGTAAACGGGAGTGCCGGAGCGGGTCGCCCCAAGGTGCCGGTGCGAGGCGAAATCGCGCGCGTTGTGATTCTCGACGCGGTACTCAGAGGCGATCTCCGGCCCCACGATCTCGCAGATCTCAGCATCGGTTGCCGGGCGGTGCAGGCCCGTAGCAATGAGAATTACGATCCTCTCGCGCGCGATGCCGGCCGCCTCCAGACGCTCCAAAACCGGCGGCAGCACGGTGCGGTTGGGCGCGGGCCGCGTGATGTCACACACCGAAATCGCGGCGCTCGCGCGGCCCCGGGCCAGTTCGGCGAGCGGCGGCGAGTTCACCGGCGCGTCGAGCGCGGCCTCGATCGCGGCGCGGGCATCGGCGAGCGGCTGTGCCGAGCGCGCCTCGAGCACGCGGTAATCGAATCCTGGCGGCAGTTCAAGCTGGAGCCCCGTCTTCCCAAAGGCGAAATCGACTCGCATGGGGACCAGCGTACAACTATATTGGGAACGTTGACCTACCGAGGGCTTGTCCTGTTCGATATTGACGGTACTCTGCTGCGCCGGGCGGGTCCGCATCATAAGGAGGCTGTGGTGGCGGCGGTGCGCCGCGTGACGGGCATCGACGCGTGCATCGACGGTATTCCGCTCCACGGCATGCTGGACCCGGACATCATAGCCGCCATGCTGGCCAACGCAGGCGCGACGCGGGCCGAGGTGCGCCGGGTGATGCCCGAGATCGTCCTCCGCGCGCAGTCGATCTACGTCAGGAATTGCCCGCCTGAACTTCGGCGCCGCGTGTGCCCTGGCGTGCGCGCGCTGCTCCGGAGACTGGAGCGCGCAAGCGCGGTGATGGGACTCGTGACGGGAAACCTCACCCGCATAGGGTGGACCAAGATGAGGCGCGCCGGCCTGAGCGAGTACTTCCGCTTCGGCGCGTTCGGCGAGATGGCCCGGACGCGCACGGCGCTAGCCAGGCTCGCGATCGCGCGCGCCCGCCGCGAGGGCTGGATCGCTCGTGGCGCGCCCGTGGCGCTCATCGGCGACACCCCGGCGGACATCATCGCCGCCCGGGAAAGCGGCGCGGTCTCGGTGGCGGTCGCCACGGGCGTCGTCCCGGCCGAACAGCTCCGCGAGTACGCTCCCGACCTGCTCGTGGACGATCTCCGCGCGCTGCGGCCCGGAATGATACTGTGAGTCCGATGGCGCAGTCGATCGCGGTGAAACGCGCGGAAGTGGAGTTCCACAGGTTCGCATCGCTTGGGCAGCCCGAGCGCGTGCTGAAGGAGTACGCCGAAAAGAACTACCACCGCGCCGCGATGATCCGCAAGCACCTGGCGTTCTGCCGCAAGCTCGCCCCGTTTCTCGAGATAGGCGCGAACGCCGGACACACGAGCTACATGCTTGCGAACGAGTTCGGCGCGGACGGCTTCGCGCTCGACATCTCGGCCGACGCGCTGGCCTTCGGCTCCGTTCTGCGAGAGGAGTTCGGGTATGCGCGCTCGCCGGTGCGCGTTGCCGGCGACGGCGCCCGCCTGCCGTTTCGCGACGGCTCGCTCGCGTTCGTGATGACCTGGCAAACGCTCAGCCAGTTCATGGATATCGAGCGCGTCTTCGTCGAGGTGAAGCGCGTGCTCGCGCCGGGTGGCGTGTTCCTTTTCGGCGAAGAGCCGCTGCGACGGCTGCTTTCGCTGCGCCTGTACGAGTGTCCGTACCCGGAAGACATGAAGCCCTGGGAGCGAAGGCTCCATGACTGGGGCCTGCTCGGCTACTTCTCTCACGACGTGATCGGGACGCGCCAGGAGAGCGTCTTCGGCATCGAGCAGAACCACCGGCTGGGCCTCGGCGGCTGGCACCGGCTGGTTACGGAACACTTCAGCGAGCGGGAGTACGAAATCTTCGTCCCCGAGCGCGGATGGGGCGAGCGAATCGTGAAGCGCGCTGCAGTGCGGCTGGACCGCTGCCGCTCCGTGTGGCGCGCCGCGAAGCTGCTCGGCGGCACGCTGACGGCTTTCTGCCGCAAAGAGGGCGCGGCGGATACGGGCTTCTCTCCGGAGCGGTTCGAAGAATGCCTCGCCTGCCCGGATTGCGGTGGCGCGCTCGCTCGCGATGCCGAGGGTACGCTTTCTTGCGCGTGCGGATACAGCGCGGCGCCCGAGGACGGCGTCTACAACCTGCTGCCGTCGGCCGAGCGCGCCGAGCTGTACCCGGGCGAACGCGAGGACATTCTGGACATCTCGCGGCCCGGCCACGAAACGCGCCTCGGTGAAGGGTGGCACGAGGTCGAAGGGGTTTACGGCAACAAGTACCGGTGGATAGGCGCGCGCGCGACGGCGCGCCTGAGGCGGGTTCGCCCCGGCCCGCTCCGGCTGCGCATCCGCGGGCACGCTCCCGAGGAGGCGTTTGCGGCGGGGCGGCCCCGGATACGGGCCATCGTGAACGGAGTCGAAGCCGGCGCGCTCGAGCCCGACCGGCCGGGCATGTTCATCCTGGAAGCCGATGTGCCCGGCGCCGAAGAGTACGAAATTGCTATCGAGGCGCAGCCCGTGTGGCACGCCCCTGGCGACGCGCGCGACCTTACGGTTAACCTGAGCATGATCAGGCTCCTGGAGCGGAACAGATGAAGCGAATAGCGGTGCTGACCAGCGGCGGCGATGCTCCCGGCATGAACGCGGCTATCCGCGCGGTGGTGCGGACAGGGCTCGACAAGGGCTTTGAAGTCTTCGGCGTGCGGCACGGATTTGCCGGGCTGATAGCCGGCAGCTTCGTCCCGCTCGGCGCGCGCGACGTGGGCGGTATCATGCAGCGCGGCGGCACCATCCTCGGCAGCGCCCGCTCCGCCGAGTTCCGCACCGAGCCCGGCCAGGCAAAGGCCATCCGGCAGCTTAAGCAGAGCGGCATCGAAGGACTTGTCGTGATCGGCGGCAATGGCTCCCAGACGGGTTCGCACGCCTTGGCGGAAGCTGGTTTTCCCGTCGTCGGCGTCGCGTCCACGATTGACAACGATCTGTGCGGTTCCGAGATCACTATCGGCGTCGATACAGCACTGAACATCGCCCTCGAAACCATCGACCGCCTCAAGGTGACCGCCTCCTCGCACCAGCGCGCGTTCATCGTCGAGACCATGGGCCGCGGATCAGGCTACCTTGCTCTCATGGCCGGTATCGCCGGCGGAGCGGAGGCGGTGGTGATTCCCGAGTTCGAGGTCGGGCCCGAGCAGGTGGCGGCTGAGATCCGCCGCGCCTACGACCGGGGTAAGCCCCATGCCATCGTTGTGGTGGCCGAAGGCGCGAAGTGGAACGCCGAGGCGCTGGCTCACTACGTCTCTGAGCACGAGGCGCGCCTGGGTTTCGCACTGCGGGTTACCATCATCGGATACATGCAGCGCGGCGGAGCGCCGACGTTCCAGGACCGTATGCTCGCCACGCGCTTCGGCGCGGCGGCGGTCGAGCAGATGGCCGCTGGCAACTACGGCGTGCTAGTGGGGCTCTCGCGGGGAGAAATCATCTCCACGCCCCTGAGCGAGGTGGTCGGGCGCGTGAAGCCGATCGACCCGGCGCTGTTCGAGCTGGCGCGGGTGCTGTCGAAGTAGCGGCTTTCGCAGCGGAACAAACGCCGCGGCCCTCGCGTATCCTGCTTTGGAGGTTGCCCCATGCGAATCGCCGTGCTTCTGCTGGCGGCCGTGCTGCCCTTACAACTGGCCTGTGACATCGACACGCTCGCCGGCAACGGCGGCCGCTACCAGGACGACTTCGAGTACACTTACGACCTCAACCCCGGCGCCAAGGTGAGCCTGGAGACCTTCAACGGCTCCGTCGAGGTCCTGAGCTGGGAGAAGCGTGAGATCCGCATCACGGGCACAAAGTACGCGCCTGACGAGCGAGACCTGCGCGACATCCGGATCGAGATCAAGAACTCGCCCGATTCCGTCCGCATCCGCGCGATCCGTCCGCCGCACCGCCCTGGCAACATGGGCGCGAAGTTCTTCCTCAGAGTGCCGCGCGAGATAGACCTCGAGCGCATCAATACGTCCAATGGTTCGATCCGGGTCGAGGATATTCGCGGCTCGGGGCGCCTGGAGTCCAGCAACGGCAGCATTCGCGTGAGCCGGTTCGAGGGCTCGCTTGCAGCGCGGACCTCGAACGCAGCTATCGAGTGCTTTGGCGTCGAGGGAGGCGCGCAATTGCGCACGACGAATGGAGCGATACGCGTTGAGGACGCAGGGGTGTCGCTCGACGCCGAAACGTCGAACGGCCCGATACATCTTGTCGGGTTCCAGTCGCCGGCGTCAGAAACCGTCCGGTTGCAGACCTCGAACGGGGTGATCGAGGCCGCGATAGACCGCCTCGGCAGCGGCGGCCTCCGCGCGGTCACCAGCAATGCCGCCATCACACTGCGCCTGCCCGCCGGCGCGGGCGCTCAACTGCGCGCCAGCACGTCGAACGGCCCTGTGAGCGCGGCCTTCGACGTCTCCGGCCAGGTGGGCAAGCACTCCATCGACGGCGCGATCAACGGCGGCGGGCCGCTCGTCTACCTGACGACGTCGAACGGTGCGATTCGCATCGAAAAGAGGTAGAAATTCTGCCTTGGTGTGCGCCGCGGGCGGCGAGTTGTACGATAGACTTAGCCCCTGAATGAAAGCGTTACTGGATATTCTTGCGCCGGGCGACCCGGACCGCGCACTCGCCGAGTCGCTGGACCCGGAGCGCCTGCCCCGCCACATCGCTGTCATCATGGACGGCAACGGACGTTGGGCCGGCCGGCGCAACCTGCCACGAGCCGCGGGCCACAAGGCCGGCGTGGAGCCGGTGCGCATCACCGTGGAAACCTGCGCGCGGCTCGGCGTCCAGGCGCTCACGCTGTACGCCTTCTCCGTGGAGAACTGGAAGCGGCCCCGCGTTGAGGTGGACACGCTGTGGCGGCTGCTGCAGATCTACATCCGGAAGGAGCTTCCGAACCTGATGCAGAACGGCATCCGCGTGCGGGCGATCGGGCGCATCGAAGCTCTGCCCGAGCCCGCGCGCAAGGAGCTGCTGGCTGCGGTCGAGGCCACCCGCGGCAACAAGGGGTTGCTAGTGAACCTGGCAATCAACTACGGCGGGCGCACGGAGATCATCGACGCCGCCAACGCAGCGTTGGCGCAGGCCCAGGCTCGTGGCGCGAACGGCGGCGTGCGCCTCACCGAAGCGGACATCGAGCGGCACCTCTACACCGCCGGGCTGCCCGACCCCGACCTGCTGATCCGCACCTCCGGCGAGATGCGCATCAGCAACTTCCTGCTCTGGCAGGTGGCCTACTCCGAGCTGTACGTCACGGATACGCTCTGGCCGGATTTCCGCCGCTCCGACCTGCTGCAGGCGCTCGTCGATTACCAGCGCCGCGACCGCCGCTTCGGCGGGCTGAGCGCGCCCCGCGCTGAGACTGAGGATGCTGCCGAGGCGGAGCTCGGCGTTCCGGCGCAATGAAGCGGGTACTCACCGCGGCTATCCTCGCGCCCATCGTCGTTTGGCTGGTGCTGTGGGCGCCCGGGGCGGCGTTCCTGGCCGTGCTGGCTACCGTCGCCGTCCTGTGTTTCCGCGAGTACGAGGGCATCATCGCGGCGTACGGAATCGTGCGGCCGGGGCTTGCGGCCTACGCCGCTGGTGTCATTCTCATGTTTCTGCCCAGCGACGCCACGCTGTTCCTGGTGCTGCTGGCACTGCTGTTCCTCGCCGCGGGCATCGCTGCGGCGGACCTCTCCCAGGGGTTGCCGCGCGCCGGAGCGGCAGTGCTCGGCGTCCTGTACATCTTCGGCGCGTGGCGGTTTGCGATCCCGCTGCGCGCCGTGGACCCGAACTGGCTGATGTTCGCGCTGGCCGCGAGCTGGGTGGGCGACACAGCGGCGTACTACGTCGGCAAGAACTTCGGCAAACACCGCATGGCGCCCGTCGTGAGCCCAGGCAAGACCTGGGAGGGCGCGGCGGCATCGCTCGCCGGGTCTGTAATTTTTGGCGTGCTCTACGTTGGCAACCTGATACCTGGCGTGGGCGCGGCGGCTGGCGCGGGAATTGCGCTCGCGGCGAATGCGGCGGGGCAGTTCGGCGACCTGGCCGAATCCGCCTTCAAACGCGGCGCGGGAGTGAAGGACAGCGGCACGATGCTGCCTGGCCACGGCGGCTGGCTGGACCGCGTGGACAGCTCGCTGTTCGCGATCCCGGTGGTGTACTTCGCGGTGCGGTACTTGATGTGAGCGTCTGCGCCGCGGCGCGTGATTGCGTCTGCGTGCTGCCAGCCCGCCCCGTGGTGGTCCCCCCCGGGCCGCCGTTGGCGTTTGGCACAGGATCACCCCGGGCCAGGCCCGCTCTAGCACAACATAGAATCACCCCGGACCGCAGATCCGCGCCCCGGCACCACCCGGTCGCATCCATCCGGGGGTGGGCTTCGAGCCCGTGCAGGGCTTCAGCCCTGCAGTCATCTGCGAACCGGCCAGTGCGTAGCTGAAGCTCGCGCCGAGTGAACTCCGCCCCCTGATCCAGGATTTTGTGAGGCCCGGGAGACCGCCCGTGAGTACCAGCCTCTGTGGGGTGTCCGGCTACGGGCGGAAGAACCTGCCGGCACGCCTGCGCAACTGCTACTTCGCCCCCATCGCCGCGCGCGTCTTAGCCGGCAGCTTGGCAACAACAAGCTCGTATGAGCGTTTGAGCAGCCTCCGCAACTCCGCCGCCGGAAGCGCGCCGCGCGTCTCGAGCGCCACCCAGTGAGACTTCGCGAGGTACGGCGCGGGGATGATGCCGGGGCGCTCCACTAGCTCGGCCGCCTCCTCCTCGGAGCACTTGAAAGAGAGCCATGTCGGTCCGGGCTCGAGCGAGGCGATGGCGAAGATCTTCCCCGCCACCTTGAACACGAGGTTATCGCCCCACTGCACGGATTCCGTCACGTGCGGCATAGCGAGGCAAAGCCGCCGGACCCACTCGACATCCATGTCCTCCAGCCTATACCGTCCGGTACAATAGAGGACTCCCATGAAAGTACGCGTGTTCGTGTCGCTCAAGACCACCGTCCTCGACCCCCAGGGGCAGACCATCCGCGCCGCGCTGAACTCGCTCGGCCACAGCACCATCCAGAGCGTGCGCCAGGGCAAGTTCTTCGACATCGAGCTGTCGCCCGAAGCCACGCGCGAAACCGCTCAGGCGGAGATGGAACAGATCGCCCGCGACGTGCTGGCGAATCCGGTGATTGAGGAGTATAGGGTGGAGTTTTTGGAGTAGGGCGTGGTGAGGCAGCGCGCGCGGTGCATCAGGCCACCGCGTTTGATTGCCGCGGAAACGTTCAGGCGATTTCCTCAGCTAGCGGATGTCCGGCTAAAGCCGCGCCCTGATACGAACCCTAATCAGCCGGCACGGGCTACGCCACTCCAGCAGGGGCTGAAGCCCAACCTAGGAGCGTCGACTTCAACAGCCGAAGCCATGCCCTGGTAGGGACCCGGATCAGTCACACTTGCTCCGCCGGCGTCAGCAGGGGCTAAAGAAACCGGTTTCGCCAGTCGGCTCCCAGCCGCCGTTGACCCACGAGCGCGTCCAGACACGATGAGCCCCGGACCGTTTATACTTCAGGGTCGGGAGGAAACCGGACTTGCGCGTCGGAATCATCGGCACGGGCGCGATTTCGCACAAGCACGCCCAGGCGTACGCCAACATCGGATACAAGGTGACTGCCTGCACCGACATCAATGAGCAGGCCGGGCGGAAGTTCGCCGAGACCTACGGGGCGGAGTTCGTCGCCGGATACGAGGACGTCTGCGGCCACCCGGACGTGGACCTCGTGGACGTGTGCACGTTCCCCGATTTCCGGTTGCAGGTAGTGCGTGAGTGCGCGCGGTGCGGCAAACACGTGCAGGTGCAGAAGCCGATCGCGACGGACCTCCAGACGGCGCGCGCGATGATCGACACCGCGCGCGAGGCCGGCATCACGCTCGGCGTAGTGAGCCAGCACCGTTTCGACGAATCGGCGCAGTTCCTGCGCCGCGCCATCATGTCCGGCCGGCTGGGCAAGATACTGCAGGCCGACGCCTATGTGAAGTGGTACCGCTCGCCTGAGTATTACTCGCGGCCAATCAAGGGAAGCTGGGCCACCGAGGGCGGCGGCGCGCTGATCAACCAGGCCATACACCAGGTCGACCTGCTGCGGTGGATCGTGGGCCCTGTGGCGGAGGTGTTCGGAGTTTGGCAGTTGGGCGCAGTGCACAGGATAGAGTCGGAGGACGTGGTGAACGCTGTGCTGAAGTACAAGTCGGGCGCGACCGGTGTGATCCAGGCTTCCACCGCGTTCCGCCCGGGCTACCCCGAGCGCATCGAGATCCACGGAACGAAAGGCTCGGCGGTGATCACCGCCGACCGGCTCACGGCTTGGGATGTAGAGGACGACGCCGGCGAGGCCGCGCCCGTGGCGAAGGACGTCATGTCGGGCGCGTCGGACCCGATGTCGATTTCCCTTGCGCCGTTCGAGCGGCAGTTCCTCGACCTCGGCAACGCCATCTGCAACGGCACGCAGCCGCTGGTCACCGGCGAAGAGGGCTACAACGCGCTCGAGGTTGTGATAGCGATATACCAATCCTGCCGCGAAGGACAGAAGATTGTTCTCTGCTGACACGGACTACTACGCATTGAAAGTGCCGGCATCGAGCGCCAATCTCGGGCCGGGTTTCGACGCGCTCGGGCTCGCGCTCGAGATCTATCTGGACTGCCGGTTCCGCCGCGCGCCGGCGCTATCGATATCGGTGTCCGGGCGCGACGCCGGGTGCATCCCCACTACCGAAGAGAACCTGATCTGGCAGACCGCTCAGGCCGTGGCGCGAGATGTGGGCGAGACGCTGCCGCCGGTGGAACTCGACATCGTGAACGACATCCCGCTCGGAAAGGGGCTCGGGTCGAGCGCGGCGGCGCTCACGGCGGGCGTGGTGATTGCCGATGCGCTGCTGGGCCTGAACTGGCGGCCGGCGCGAATTCTGGACCAGGCGGCGCGCATTGAGGGGCACCCGGACAACGTGGCGGCGTGCGTGCTGGGGTCGATCGTCGCTGCTGCCATCGATTCGGCGGGGATGACGCGAGCGATCAGGCTGGAGCTGCCGGAGAAGTTCGGTATCGGCGTGGTGGTGCCGGATTTCGACTTGCCCACGTCCAAAGCCCGCGAGGCGCTGCCGGATAGTTACTCGCGCGCGGACGCCATCTTCAACGTTCAGCGCGCGGCGCTGCTCATAGCGGCGCTGGCGACGGGCACGACGAGCGCATTTCCAGCGGCGCTCGAGGATCGTTTCCACCAGCCGTACCGGGCGGCGCTGGTGCCGGGCCTTGCGGAGATTCTCAAGCTGCGTGCGCCGGGCCTGCTCGGCTGCGCGCTGAGCGGAGCGGGGCCGTCCGTGCTGGTTTTCCATGAACGGGGCTACGAGCGCGTTTGCGAGCTGGTGCGGCAGATATTCGCCATGCACGGGCACGAGGCAGTCACTGTGAACACGCGCATCGCCACTCGCGGCTACGAACTCTCGTTGTGCTCCGGCGAACGCGCGGTGTGATAGCATCGGATGCGTGGGAAGCGCGATCAACTTCCTTCGAGCCTTCGTCGGCATCCTCGGCATCCTGTTCGCGTACCAGCTCGGCAGAGTGGGCGCGGAGCTGAGGAGCCGCGGGCTGCCGCTCACGAAAGCCACCACCTGGTTTCTGCGCGTGACGGTTACGACGTTCGCTGTGATCTGGGTGGGCGGCTTCGACCTGGTTGGCATCTGCGTGCTGGCCGCGGTCGTGATTGCGTTCGGCGCCGGGGTGTGGCAGGCCTACAAGCCCAAGCACGACGACAGCGTGCATCTCGACCTGAACGATTAGCTTAGCCCGCCGCCGGCTCGATGATCGCCGCCATGGAGCCCTTCGATTCCGGCATGCGCCAGTCCGGACCGTAGCTGCGTATCTGGTCGCGGGCGAACTCCGCTTGCTCCAGTTCGCAGGTGATGACGATAGTGCGGCCGGTGGTATCCACTTCGACAGCGTGCGCGAAAGCCTCGCTGAACGACATCAGGAAGAGCTTGGTAAGCATCTCGACGACATAGTCGTACGTATGCGTATTGTCGTCGAGCAGGACGACATTGTAGAGCTTCGCAAGCTCGTCACCGGTAATGGTGCCGGTGTCGGGAGCGGTGTGTACCGGCATAGGCGCCTAGCGTTTCCCCGACCCCCGGCGGAATGCGTTGCCCATCGTCCGCATGGTACAGCAAGTTCGGCGCGTATGTGCGGCGTCGCGACTCTCTGATCGTGCCTCGCTAGGGCTTCAGCGCCGCGTCGAAGAACTCGACCATCGTTTCGATGTAATGTCTCCGGATTGGGCCAGTGATGCCATGCGACTTGCCGGGGTAGAGCACCATGCTGAATTTGCGGTTCGCCTTCTGAAGCGCGAATGCCATCTGCATCGTGTTCTGGATGAGAACGTTATCGTCCTCGACGTTGTGAATGAGCAGTAGCTTCCCCTTCAGGTTAGCCGCGGCTTCGAGCGGGGCGCTCTTCTTGTAACCTTCGGGATTGTCCGAGGGCAGGCCCATGTAACGCTCGGTGTAGATGGTGTCGTAGTTACGCCAGTGGGTGACAGGCGCGCCCGCACAACCGGCGGCGAAAACATCGGGCGCGTTGAGCAGCGCGAACAGGGTCATATAGCCGCCGTAACTCCATCCCTGGATTCCGATGCGCGCGGGATCGGCGATACCCATCTCGATCAGTTTCTGTATGCCGGCTTTCTGATCCTCCAGTTCCACCGTTCCCAGGTTGCGGAACACCGCCGTCTCGAACTTGTGCCCCCGGTAGAACGTGCCGCGATTGTCGAGCTCCCAGACGGCGTATCCTTTGAGGGCGAACACCTGGGAAACCGAGATACCGCCCTGCCAGGTGTCCTGGACAGACTGCACGTGCGGCCCGCCATAGACATTGACGATCACCGGATAGCGCTTGCCCTGCTGATATCCGGCGGGTTTGATGAGACGGCCGTAGAGCGTCGTGCCGTCGGACGCCTTCACTTCGACGATCTCGGAAGACAGAATCTCATAGGGCTCGCTCTTGCTCGTATCGGCCTTGCGCCACTCGTCCCACAGCGAGCCGTCGTTGCGGCGCAGCACGGCATGCGGCGGAACGGCCGCGGCCGAGTAGTCGTCGAGATACGTCGCGCAGCCGGGCGCCATGTTGATTCTGTGCGTGCCGGCTCCTTCCGAGATGCGCACGGGCGCGCCGCCGTCCAGGCTGGTGCGGAATAGCTGGCGCTCGAGCGGGCCGGCTTCGGTCGAGACGTAATACACCGCGCGCGCCTTCTCATCTACGCACGCAATCGACTCCACCATCCAGTCTCCGCGCGTGAGCTGCGATATGAGATCACCGCCGGACGAGTAACGGTAGATGTGGTTGTAACCGTCGCGCTCGCTGGTCCAGAGGAACTCCTTGCCGGCGGCGAGCCACTGCAAATCCTCAATGAGGTTGATCCAATGCGGGTCGCTTTCGCGGAGGACGACCCGCGAGGCGCCCGAGTCCGGATCGGCGGCGAGCAACTCCAGCCGGTTCTGTACGCGGTTCATCTTCACCACAGCGATGGACTTCGAATCAGGCGCCCAATACACGCGCGGGATCAGCATGTCGCGCGTCTCACCGAGGTCCAGCCACTTGGTGCGCCCGCCGGCCGCCGGGACGACGCCAACGCGCACGTCCGCGTTCGGGTCGCCAGCCTGCGGGTAGCGCTCGGGTTCATAGACGGCCTTGACGGGGCCGAGCGAAACCTGCGGGAAAAGCGGCTCGCGGCTCACGTCGAACTGCATGTAAGCGATGGATTGCGAGTCGGGCGACCACCAGTGCGCCGTGCCGAGCCCAAGCTCCTCCGGATACACCCAGTCGAGCTCGCCATTGAGCACCGTAGCAGAGCCATCGTGCGTAAGGCGGGTTTCCTTCTTAGTCGCGAGGTCGAGCACATACAGATCGTGGTCCCGGCGGAACGAGACCTTGCTGCCGTCGGGCGAGAGCTTGGGGTCGTGCTCTGTGACGGGAGTTGCAGTAAGCTGCGTCCAGCCGCGCGGCGCGATTCGGAACAGGAATATGTCGCCGCCGCTGCTGATGAGCAGCTCCCTACCGGACGGGAACCACTGGATCGGCTGCTCACGCACCCCCCGGTTCACCCAGCCGAAGCGTGCGGGCTCGGGCGGCTTATTCGCGGCGCTTTCGAATGCCTTCATCTCGACCAGGCTGGTGCGCCGCTTTGAGGCGACTTCGTACAGCCACAGCCAGCCGCCCTGCAGGTATACGAACTGCTGCCCATCCCTTGCCCAAACAGGCGAGCCGGGTCCCTGGTCTGCGCGTTGGTCCCGCTCCTGATCCGGCGGGAACAGGGCATCGAGCGTGACAGGTTTCTTTTCGGCGCCGGTCAGGAGGAGAGCCGGAATCAGCAGCAGTAGAGGGAAATGCCTCATAAGCTGTGATTCTTGCACAGCGCGGTGGGAGCCAACGCGGCCGCGAGCGGGCTGAGGCCGCGCAGGCGCAGCGGGCGGGGCACCAGAAGCAGCGAAGAGGGCCGCCGCCCGCGCTGCGCTGAGAAAGAGGCGCCTCCGCATCACCCGGAGGCGTCGCTAGCCGCTGCCGGGCGGACGCCCGCGCTCAGCGCTGCATCGGAGTGGCCTACTGCTCCGGACCGAGATAGGCCACAAGTCCAAGAAGAACTGTGCTCTGGCTGCGATACGCCGCCGGCGTCGAGCCACGGTCGAAGAACGGCTGGTTCGACCAGTCGTGCCGGTACTCCAGCCGCCCGAGCAGGCCAGGCCGGAACCGGTACTCCCCGGTGAGCGTCACCTCTTTGAGCTTCTGCGCGGTGCCGGTGGAGAAGCCTTCTGCGTCGTTGAACCACTCAGCGCGCCCCGCTACTGCGACGTTCTGCGACACGGCAAACCGCGCCGCCCCCGCAACGCCCGTCCACCTGGCGCGCTGCCCAGGCGTGCCGTTGTCAACGCCGTAGTCGAAGTTCAGGTAGGCGCTCGTTCGCGAGTTGAGGGTCGCCAGCACGGTGGTGTCGTAGAGGTGCCGCCGGCCAGCGCCGGGCTCTGACGCTTCGACGCCCGTGTAGTAGTTGTTGAACCAACTCACTCTGCCTGCGTCGATAGCTGCGGTCAGGCCGATAGTCTTGCCGGAATTGTTGTCCTCGACGTTGTTCCATCCGTTCACAAGCTGAACGCCCGCAGTGACAGGGCCGACCTGCGGCAGCGTTGCGCGAACGCCAAAGTGATAGTACGGCAACGCCAGGGCGAACAGCAGCGAGCGCGAGTAATTCCAGTTAGGATAAGTCTCGATAACTTCCGCTCCGGCGCTCGTAACAAACTTACCGAAATCCACCTGGAATCCCTTGCCCTTCTCCGGCCTGTAACTGAGGAACGCCTGCTCGATGTTCTGAAACACCGATGGTCCCGACTCGGAGGCGTGCATCATGTCGAACGTGCGGCCGGCGCCGAAATCTACGCGCAGGCCGATCGGATCGGGCGCGTGCTCGAGTGTCAGCTTCGCCATGTTCAGACTGAACTGGTTAGCCTTTACATCGAAATTGCGAAGCTGATTCACGCGAGATTCGGGATGATTGAAGTTCAGGCTGCCGTAAACGTCAATAAGGCCGGTAATCTGAAACGGCCCCGCGTTAAATTCCGGGGACTGGGCTGCAGGCGCCTGGCCTTGCGTGCGCTGGCATACCGCGAGCACAAGTACAATACCGGCGGCGCGTATCAGGCGGATCATTAAGAGTCCTCCAAAAGGGTGGGATTGAAAGGTACGACGGGGACCTTGGAATGATTGTAGGCGGCAGCGGGCGCTCTTACAAATAGAAACTTTGAATGCGGGGCATCAACGCGGAAATCACTTGAATTGTTTCTTGTAGAGGAAATCGATACCGAAAAGCCCGTTTTCTTCGCGCTGCGCCACCCCGGACCAGCTTTTCGTAAAGTCCCACTCTACCCGGATGCTCTGCGACTGCGGCCGGCTCAGGTCTGTGATGTAGGTCAGCGTGATGCTGCGCGTGATCTGCTGCTCCAGTGTTACGCGCGCGGCGGCGTTGTTTGTCGTGATGCCGGAGATCGACGGGTCTATCTTAAGCCGGCTCACGCCAAAGAACCGCTGCAGCCGTCCGGCGAGGGGATTCGCGAGCGCCTGGCTCAGTATCGCGCTCGCGCCCGCCTGTTGCCAGCTCTGCTGCGACGCCGTCTGCGTGCCGGTCAGGGCGGCTGAGTTGGCCGGCTCCCGGCCTGTCGCGAGCAGCGCCACGATATCGGAAAACTGCATCGGAGGGTCGGAACTATACGTCACGTTCAGCCGGTTGACCGGTCCCGAAACGTGCAGCGTGATATCGATGCTGCGCGCGCTCGTCTGCAGGTCCAGGTTGACCACCGGCTCGATCTTCGATGCGTTTACGAAAAGTATCTGTCCGGACTGAATCTCGTACTGGTTCCCGAAGAAGAGCACTTCGCCCTGGTTTATCGACACCCGCCCGAGCACGACGGGCCTCATCATGTCGCCGCGCAGGCGGAGGTCGGCGTCGGCCTGAATATCCCGCGTCATCTTCGTCTCCAGGCGCACCTGCGGCGACGTGACGATGTGGATGTTCAGTTGCATGCCTTGGAGCAGCGGGTTCGGATCTGAGGGTGTTTCTATCGGCTCCGCAGTGCTCGCCAGGATGCTTGCCAGGTCCGACCGCGGATTGAACCCCACGCGCGTGATCGTGATGTCCCCCGACAGCATGCTGCGCTCCGTGGTGCCGGTCAGCGTGAGGTTCGCGTCGGCGGAAGAACTAACGCCTTCCGGATACCGCACGCGCACGTGCTGGGCCTTGGCCTGGATGTGGAACGTGGGATCCGCGCCGAAGCCGATGAAGCCGGTGAGGTTCACCTTTCCGCCCCCGGTCTCGGCCGTCAGCGAGTCGATGCTCGCGCGGTCGCGGTAGATGAAGACCAGGCCGTTGGCGTGGTCGATGCCGTTGGGAAGCCCCGGCCAGTTAAACGACGCATCCTTGATGTCCACGCGGCCATAGATATCCGGCTGTGATGGCCTGCCTCGAACCGAAACGTCGAGCACCATCATGCCGGATGACTCGAGCCGCGGTTTGAGATCCGAAAGCACGGCGAGGTCGGCCTCTCCCCGAATGCGGAGGTCGAACGGGTTCTTCGATGCGAATGACACGCGGCCGCCCAGGGTCAGGTTGGTCCGGGGGCCTTCCAACACGGCCTGCCGTATCTCGGCGGTTTTCGTTGTGAAGTCGATCAGCATCGGCCCCGAGTTGCGCAACACCATGCGCTCGGCGTTGGCCACCTCCACCGCGCCCGGGTCTGTCCGCATTTCAAAATGCGTGATGCGCAGGGCTCCCGCGAGCGTCTGCGGCTTTGTGGCGGAGCCGGTGAAATCGATGTGCCCGGCCGCGAGGCCTTCAAACGGCAGGGCCTCCTTTGGAGGAAGGGCGCGCAGCCGTTCGATGAGCGTTGCAAAGTTGAATGCCGCGATGTCAATGCTGCCTTTGACCGGATAGTCGCCAGCGAGGGCGCATTCGGCGTTTCCGGTCACCTTGGAGCCGAGAAGGCGGCCGTCGAGGGTCAGCTTCGCGTGATCGGCGTCGCTGGCCGCGTCCACGCGCATCCACCCGAGCTGCTGCTTTTCGAGCGCTACGTCTCGCACAGCCGCCCAGCCGTTGAGCGCATTCACCCGCACACCGCCGCCGGCGATGTTCAGGTCACCCTTCATCTGCGCCTCGATGCGGCCCGCCACGCCCGCGTGCTGCTCCGTGACTGCCGTCAGCGCATCGAGCCTGACGCCCGGTGCCGAAAGCTCGAATCGAGCGCGGCCCTCGCTTGCCCGGCCAGGTTTGTATTCGTACGATCCGGCCAGGCGCACCTCGGCATTTCCGGCGCGCGCCAGGGCGGGCGCCAGCTCAATTATCCCCTCGCGATACCTGAAGTGCGCGTCCACCGAGGTCAGCGGCTGCTTCCACGCGACGAGTCTTGTCGCGCGCACCCGGCCCGCCGCCTCGGGATTTCCGACCGTCCCCGAGAGCGTTGCCGTCGCTACCACCGGGCCGCCGCTCACCGGCTCGTCGCGTTTCAGTTCGGCGAGCGCGGCTGCCGCGTCGGGAGCTTGCAGCGTGATCTCGCCGGCAATGGGTGATTGCTCGCCGGCTTTCCAGTTGTCGAGGCCCACTCGCGCCCAGCCCGCCGCGCGCATCGCGCCCCTGCTGATCACGACTTGTCGCGCCGAGACGCCGGAGGCCGAGGCCTCCACCACGGCCGAGGCCGAATCGACGTCGTGCCCTTCGACGGTGAAGTGAACGGCTTCGGCCCGCCCGCGGACCGAGGCGCTGTCGAGAGCGCCGGTCACCACGCCGTAAAATGTGAGCGAGCCGCCAGCTCGCAGCGCCACGGGCAGGGCAGCGGCGCGCCCGCTGGCCATCTCGATCACGGCTTCGATATCGCGCAGGTCCGAAGTCCTAAGCGACACCTCGATCTTTCCCTTCGGAGCGCCCGTCACCTCGATGCGCGAGCTGCGCGTCGCGAGATACGACCTGTCCAGTTCCACCGCGCCGCGCTCCACCCGCCCATTCAGAACGCCTTCGAGCGGATTCGGCCCCTCACCGGGCGCCACCGTTAACGCCGCCTGCACCCGCCAGGACTTCAGGCTTCCTCCGAGGTCTCCCGCGATGCGGATGGGCCCCGAGATTGAGCCTGTCCACGGCGGCTCTCGCAATCCGACTGCGGCGGCCAGCCGCTCGACGGCGAAACCGCGCGCCGTGCCGTTGATGCTCAACTCGCGAAACGCGGCCAATGCGCCGGAGCCCTCGAAGCGGCCGCCCAGCGCCCCGGCAACCATGTTCGTCATTTCAAGCCCGTTCGCATCCGCGCGCACGTCTGCGGAAGCCGACAACCCCGTCAACCGCAGGCCCGGCCGCGGCTCGATGGCGATGCCGGACGCGCGCACGCGCGCCGTCGCTCCGTATTGCCCGCCCGCGAGCGTGGCCCTGCCGGACGCCTCGATCGAGCCGGCGGAGGGTGCGCCGGCGAAGCCCAGCAGCGGCCTGACGTCCGTGGCGAGGATTTTCGCCGTGTACTCGATTTCCGCTCGCGGATCGGCGAAGTGGGTGACGCTGCCGCGCGCGTCGAATACAGACCGTTCCAGCACCAGGTGCAGCTCCTGAACGCTCAGCTCGTTCGGGCCCAGCTCGAACCGGGCTCTCATGTCCAGCGGTACCGGCGGGCGGCTGCCAGGGCTCATGACGAGTTTCTCGAACGAAACCTCGCCGCGATACTTGCCCGAAGCGAAAAAGATCTGTGTCCGGAGGTCTTCGCCACTCACCTCCAGCGGGATCTTGCGTGCGCTGAACTGCAGACTGCCGCCGGTCAGGCTGAAGTGCCCGATCGCCAGATCGAGGATGGTCTTGATGGGGTCCGATGTCTGGGCGCGCGCACGCGGCGGGGTGGGGAAGTTCGTATGGCCGTCGGCGTAGACGATGATATTCGCCTCCGGCTTACGGATGGCGACCTCTTCGAGGTTCACGCGCCTGCCCCCTAGCAGCGACAGGATCCGCAGCCTCACAGTGATCGCATCGGCGCGCAGCAGCGGCTTCTCGCCGGCGGCTTCGGTGCCGTGGAGCGTGAAATCGCGCACCGCGGCCGTGAGCGTTCGCCAGTCGAAATTAAACGCCCCGATCTCCGTGCGCCCGCCCGTGGCATCCTGAACCTCACTAACTATGCGCTCGCGGACGCGGTCGCGAAACCATTCGGTTCGCAGGACCAGGACGCCGGCCAGCAGGACGAGCGACAACGCGGCCACAAACACGGCTGAGATCCGCAGCGCTGTCCTCCCGAACCGTCTCACTTAAACGCGTCCTCCTGGTAGCGGATGCGCGCCCGCCCGCGCGCGTCCTTCAACCATGTTTCGACGCGCTGGTCAACGCGTTCGGATACCATAATCTGCTCGCAGTCGTTGCGGTACTCGTCGAAGCCGATATTGCCCTCGATTCCGCTCTCGCGGAGTTTCTGCGCGCAGACGCGGTAAAAATACTCCATGAGTTCCGGCTCGAGCACCTGCACCTCCGGAGCGAAGCGAAGGTCGATGAAGCGCAGTACGGCCGCCTGGCGCTGCAGCGCGCCCGTCAACTCGGCCTCGGTGACGCCGTAACGGCCGAGCGCGGCGAGGTATCCGCCTTCGGCCGCGAACATCTTCTTCACGGCATCGAGCTGCCCGGCCACCTCCTCCGGAGATGGCTCGGGATAACGCGTTACGCGCATCTCCCGCCGCAGCAGCAACTGGTCGATCAGCCTCTCGGCGGCGGCGCGTTTCGCTTCGGCGCTGAACTCCGGTTCCGCGCCGTTCAACAGCGCCGTGATGCGGATGGCCAGCAGCAACTCGCTCTCGGTGATGACGTCTTTGTCCACCGTCACGGCGATGCGGTCGATGATCTCTGCGCGCGCGGCCGCCGCGAGACATCCAACCACGAGAGCCGTAACGGCGAGCGCGCGCATCAGAATGCCTGCCCTATCGAGAAGTGGAACTGGAAATGCCCGATGCGCTGCTCCTTCTGCTGGTCGCATTTCCACAGGTCCTGCTGCGACGTATCGCAGCCGTAGAAGCGCGGCGGATTGATGCTGTAGGCCACGTCCAGGCGCACCGGACCTACCGGCGTCCGATAGCGCACGCCAACGCCCACAGCGTGCTCCATGTAATTGAAGTCCCAATCGCCGTTGACCTTCTTCTGGCGCACATCGAACGACAAGTGGCGCAGATCCGAGTAGACGTTTCCCGAATCGAGGAATAGCGAGCCGCCGATGGTGTCGCCTATAACCGGAAGGCGCAGCTCGATCTGATTCGCCAGCACCGCCCGGCCGCCGATGGGGAATCCAGTTTCGGGATCGCGAGGCCCCGCCTGGTTCGACGGGAACCCGCGCAGCGAAGCCGGACCGCCCGCGTAGAACCGCTCCGGCAGCGGGATCGCACGCGTCGGACTGGGCTGCTGCATCCAGCCGAACGTGATCGCGCGCGCGAGGACGAACTTTGAGCCCTCGCCGAACGGGTGGTACGTGGCGTTGTGCCCGAGCATCCGCAGGAAGCCCGTCACGCCGGGATCCTCGGCCGTGCCCGGCATTATGCCGTAGCCGATATCGGCGGTCACGTAGATGCCGCGATGCGTGTCTGTGGGGTCGTCGCGCCGGTCAAAGATATAGTTGCCGGCGATGATGCCCATCTGCACCGGCTGCAGGTATTGGGGCAGCAGGGGCGCATCGGAAATCTTGAGATCGGAAACCGAGACGCGCCTGAACGTAAGGCGATACAGGAGAGTGCTCGCTCGTGAGAGGCGCTGGCCGATCTGCGCCGAGACCTCGCGCCGGCGGGCCGTGAACGTGCGGACCTCGCGCGAGTCGTCGTACAGCGTGCTGAACAGCAGACTCACGTTCTCCTTGCCGCGGAATTGCGGTGCGTTGTAGCTGAGCACGGCGCGCTGTTGCAGCGTCGAAAACCTGCTCTGCAGCGAGATCATGTGCCCGGTTCCCAGAAAATTGCGGCGCGTTATGCCGAACGACACGCGAGGGCTGAACCCGGTTTCTCCCGCTGGGGCCGTGTAGCAGTCGCTGCAGCCTCCGATCTTCGCGACCTCGGCGCCGATACCGCCAGTCACCGTCCACCTGCGCGCCTCTTCAAAGCCGAGCAGCACGTACTTGTCCTGCTCCTCGCCTTCGGGGTTCTGGAGAGCCATGTCGACGCGCGCGAATATGCCCAGCTCGTACAGCCGCCGCTGCGTTTCCAGCATCGCCGAGCGCGAGAGCGGTTCGCCGGGCGCCATCATCACGCGATCGCGCACCAGGCCTTCGTCGGTGGATACCAGGCCGCCCGTTATGAGCACGTCGCGGACGAACTGCCGTTCGCCTTCCTGTATACGGTAGTGCAGCTCCACCCCGTGCGGCGTCTTCGCCGGCCCGAACTTGTACTCGAAAAGCGCATCGGGGTAGCCGCTGTCGAAGTAGTACGCCAGCACGTTGTCACGGTCAATCGACGCGTTGAACTCGCTGAACGGCTGGCCCTCCTGCGACTGCAATAGGCCGAGTACCGCATCGCGATTCTCTTCGGAAACGCCTTCCACTTCGAGCTTCGACACCAGCCATTGCGGGCCCTCCCGTATCTCCAGGTGCACCGAGATGTCCGTGGCCTTGCCGCCGGCGTTCGGCTCGATCCGGTGCCGGACGGCGACATCGCGGAAACCGCTCGAACGGTATAGCGCCTCAATGGCCTCGATATCGCGCTCGATCAGCGCCTCGCTGTAGCGTCCGTGCCGGAACTGGAGCAGCGCCGCCGGACGCACGTACATGCGCTCACGAAGAGTCGCCTCGTCGAAGTAGCGGTTGCCGGAGATGGTTACGGCTGCCACCCTGTGCCGCTCACCGCGATCCACCGTGTACTCGACAATCTGTTCGGCCGCGCCCTCCTTGGTCAGCGTGTCGTATTTCACCGTGGCGTTGAAATAACCCTTGCTCTCCAGGTGCTGGCGCAGGATCTCGGCGCCCTCGTTGAGCAGGTCGCGGTCCACCGACTGTTCCTCGTACACGGGCAGCAGTTGCCGCTTCTTGCCGCGCGATATGCCGGCCCCGGTAACGCGAATGTCCACCTTCGGCCCCGGTTCCACCTTTATGATCGGCGTGACGCGGTTTGTATCGCGGTCGTAGTCGAGTTTGTCGAGCGCGACCGAGGCCTCGAGGTGGTCGCGGCGGTGATACCAGTTGAGAATGCGGTCGACGCCCTCGCCGGTGCGCGTGTCGGTCACACTCCGCCACTTGAACCAACCTTTCCATTTCGTGGCGCCGATGAGCGCAGGCACGTGGGTGTCCGGAGCGCCCTCGATAACCGGCCGGCTGTACCGCGCGCGCCTCCCGGGATTTATCTCGAAGTGGATTCTGATCTGCTGCGTCTTGGGGTCCTGTTCGAAACGAGGCTCGATCGAGGGTTCGAAGAAGCCGTCTTGCCGCAGCGCGCTTGTGATGTTGCGCACCGCCTGGTCCACCGCCTCGCGTGTGAACAGCGTGCCCAGATCCAGGCGTGCGGCGTTGACGAGAGCGTCCGAAGTGGGCGGGTCCGGCACCCCTTTCACCGTGACCCGGCCGATGAAGTACGACGGAGTGGTGATGAACGTCAGGACGACGCCGTCCTCCTCAAGTTCGGCGTCCGCGGCGATGTCTTCGTACCGGCCGGTGGCGTACAGGCGCTCGATGGCTGCGCGAACGTCGGAGACGTGCAGCGGCTCGCCGGGCTTGAGCGGCAGCATGGCCAGCAGGTGCCCGATGTCGTACGGCTGGTTATCCGGTCTGAAAACTACGGACTTAAGCGTCCTTCCCTCATAATCGTTGGGCGCGGCTATAGCACTGCCTGCCCAGGCGCCCGAAACCACGGCTCCCAGGCAAAAAAGTCGAATTGCCCACTTCACCTAGGAGCAATCTTATCATCCGGTTCTGCCGCGGGCGCGCGAGTCCAGCCGCGCCGCGCGTATGGCGGGGACCCTCCAACGGCCGCCCGGATGCGCGCCTCCGCCTGGCCCGCGCCGTGCCCGCCGGATGCGAGAACATCGTAGAGTGACCAGTGACCAGCGCGAACGCTACTCGCGCCAGATCCGTTTCTCGGGCATCGGCGAAGCCGGGCAGGCGAGGCTGCTCGCCGCCACCGTCGCCGTAGTGGGATGCGGCGCACTCGGCTCGTTCCAGGCAAGCGCCCTGGCGCGCGCCGGCTGCGGCAGCCTCGTGCTCATCGACCGCGATTTCGTCGAGTTCTCGAATCTTCAGCGGCAGTGGCTCTACGACGAGGACGATGCCCGGGACGCAGTTCCCAAGGCCGTCGCTGCCGCGCGGCATATCGAGCGCATCAACTCCTCCATCCGTGTCTCTCCTGTCATCGCCGACCTGACCGCAGAGAACATCAGCGATCTGCTCGGCAGCGCTTCCGTCATCCTCGACGGCACGGACAATTTCGACACTCGCTATCTCATCAATGACTTTGCAGTCGCGAACGGCATACCGTGGGTTTACGGCGCGGCTGTGGCCGGCTACGGCCTCGAGATGCCTGTTATTCCCGGCGTCACCGCCTGCCTCAAGTGCGTCTTTCCGGAGCCTCCGGCCGCAGGCCAGCCCACCTGCGAAACGGCTGGAGTCATAAACGTTGTCACTTCCGCTGTTGCCTCGCTGCAGGTGGCCGACGCCCTCAAGATCATCTGCGGCCAGACCGTGAGACCCCGCATAGCCACCCTCGACGTCTGGACCGGCGAACTCCGTCAGATCGCGCAACCCGAGCCGGACCCGAACTGCCCCTGCTGCGGGCGGCGCGATTTCATTCATCTCAACGAAGTGCGCCGCGCGCCCGTCAGGCTATGCGGCTCGAACGCTGTGCAGATACACGAGTGCGTCCGGGCCATCGATCTTGCGGACCTCGGACGCCGCCTCGCCTCCGCCGGCGACGTGCGCACGAACGAGTTCGCCGTTCGTTTCGCAACGCCGCCGTATGAGCTGACCATCTTCGCCGACGGGCGCGCCATCATCAAAGGCACCTCCGATGTCGCGCTGGCGCGCAGCCTGTACGCACGGTATGTCGGGAACTAGGCCGCGTTCGCACAGGCGCGTAACCCGCGCGCACGTCGAAGAGGCGCATGCGGCCAGGTAGTGGTTCCGCTAGTGCAGGAACACCCGCAGCGCCTGCTGCAAGGCGGCTGCGCCCGCCGCTCCTGTCAGCGCCGGGCCGAGCGCCGGCATGCGCTGGCGGCGAGCGCCGTGCACCGCGTGGAATCCGAGGTACAAGAAACTGCCACCGGCGAGGGCCAGCGCATACGACACCCATGCGCCGCCGAACCGGTCCGTTACGGCCGACTCCAGCAGCGCACCCGCGAAGGTAGCCGACTCCGCGGCAGCGGCCAGCGCGAACGCCTTTACCGGTGTTCTCACGGCGGCGCGAAGCATTATCCCCAACGCGATACCTTCGGGGATCTTGTGCAGTACGACGCCCGCCACCAGCACCGCGCCCAGGTTGACACCGCCGGACTGCGATGCCGCAACGCCCAGGCCATCCAGGAAGGCGTGCAGCGATGCCGCCGCCACGAGCGGAAACGCGAACCCGTGCAGCGCCATGGCGCACTGGCCGTGATCGTGCGTATGCGAGCAGGCCGGGCACACCGGGTACACGAAGCGCCCGAACGCCCACATCAGAAGTACCCCGCCCGCCATCAGCGCCACAGCGCCCGCGAGCGAACGCTCTTCCACCAGCTCCGGAAACACGGCGAACACAGCGATGCCCGCGAGCAGGCCGCCGCTGAAAGGCACTATCCGCCTGGGAGATGCGCTAAGCGACCAGGCGCCGAGCGCGGCAAAGGCTGTGCCGACAGCGGTCGCAAATAGCCCTAGCGCGAGTCCAGTAGCTGGCATGGTGGAATCTCCTTTACTCTAACCCGGCGGCGCGCGATCTTGCTTGCGCACGGCTCGTCGCCCGCCGGCGGCCGTTCGTCCGATTCTCCGGCCTTCCGTCGCCCCGGGCGTGGAATCGCGCCGCTCCCGCCGTAAGCTCGACCGTGTAGGAGGCTGAAGATGAACGCACTGGTCGAACTCGAGCACGTCAGCCGCAGATATGCGATGGACCACAGCTTCGTGCCGGCGCTCGAGGACGTCTCCCTCACCATCCGCGAGCGCGAGTTTCTCGCCGTCGCGGGGCCGAGCGGCAGCGGAAAGACCACGCTGCTGAACCTGATCGGCTGCATCGACCGGCCCACGCTGGGTGTGATCCACTTCGCCGGAGCAGACACGACGAAGCTCACTCCTTCCGGACTGGCCGCGTTGCGCACGACCGCATCGGCTTCGTCTTTCAGAGCTTCAACCTGATACCGGTGTTCACGGCTTTCGAGAACGTCGAGTTTCCATTGCTGCTCCAGGGCGTCAGGAGCAGCGAGCGCCGGAAGCGCGTGCTCGAGGCGCTCGAAAGCGTCGGGCTGGCCGCCCGCGCCGGCCACCGGCCCGATCTCCTTTCCGG
>JBLNBX010000199.1:0-9239 GCA_050260275.1 bacterium | reverse complement strand
GCGGTCGCCGAGCCGGTCAACGATGGCCTGCGCGTCGCGGACCTCAATGGGGCGGTCCGGGTTGGCGGGATCGTGCGGGATATCGAGAGCGAGAATGAGTCGGTCGGAAGCTCGGATCACGAGGTAAAGATTAGCAGAGACCCGCAGCGGGCTGCGCCGCGAGGAGGCGGGATTTGGCCTGCTGGTGGGACGCGCATCGCGGCGCAAGGCCATAGGAAAGCCCAGGGGGGCGGGCTTCCAGCCCGCGCAGGGCTTCAGCCCTGCCAGCCATATATGAACCCGCTGTGCGAGGCTGATGCGCCATCGCCACAGGGGCTAAAGCCCGATTTGACAGGCCGCCCCCTGAAAGGGGCGTAAGCGCGCGGGCAGCACATCGCCGGGCCAAAGCCTTACGCCCCCGTCCGGGGGCTTGCTCTTGAAACACTCGCGATCCCGACGGCTTGCGCCGTGGGCTACTTTCTGCCGCCCCTTCCGGGGCTGCAAAGGCGCACCGCGACGCGGCTCGGGCCCAGCCTCGCAGGGGCCATTGGGGGCGGGCTTGAGCCCGCGCAGGGCTTCAGCCCTGCAGCAAACCGCGAGCCGGAGTGGGCGGAGCTGAAGCTCCGCAGCGGACTGAAGTCCGCCCCCCGATGAACGATCTCCGGCGCCTACGCTCCAGCACATCACCGGGCCGAAGGCTTCCGCTCTCAAACGCGCTACTTCCCCGTCTCCGAGACGTCCACGATTCGCGAATCCGCCTGGAACTTGCGGAAGTTCCGGTAGGTCACATCCGCCTGGCCGCGAAACCGCTTCACGAGCAGCACGCGCGCTGAGTAATCGACGGTGATGTGTTTCGGCATCCACACCTCGCCGTTCACGTGCTCCTGTTCCATGAAGAAGCGCATGCCCTTGTGCAGCCGCGCGAGGAAACCGCCGTAGGTGATCGTGTCCAGCGTCTCGGCCTCAACCCGCGCCCAGCCGTAGTTAGTCTTGCTGATCCACATCCGCCCGCGAATTTTCGGGAAGACGCGGCTCATGCCGCCGTGCGGCCGGTATCCCGGGCTCGGGGTGGCCTCGATCACCCAGCACTTCTGGCCGTTGATGGCCTCTTCGCCCGTGATCCGGAACTGGAACGCATCGACTATCTCGCTGAACTGCTTGCGGTCGTTGTCACGCTTCTGCTGCCACTCCGAAACACGCTTTATGCGCGCGCGCTCCGTCTCGCGCCGCCTTTCCTGGATGCTGCGCTCGAGCTTCCGGCGCTCTTCTTTCTCCTCGTTCGCCGATAGCGGTCTATCCTCACGTGCGATGAGGCGCGAGTACGGCGACCCTTCGAGAAGCGTCACGTCGTATGTTTTCGATCTCCGCCGTACTATCTCGCCGCTATCGCCTATGTCCCGCTGCTCGACTCTCTGCAGGAACGTGTACTGCCGCGCGAGCTTGTCGAGCGCGGCTTCACGTTCGAGTGAGACTTTCACAATCTCCCGGGCGTCCTGCGCGCACAGTGGAAGCGCGATGGCCAGTGCGGCTGTCAGGCGCATGCCTTCGAGACGCCGCGCCGGCCGTCCGGGTTGCCGCCCGCGCTACTCCTTGGGCGTGAAGGAGAATCCCGATATGCGCACCTCGTCGTTGCCGATGACGTGGATACCGAATCGTCCCTCCGTCAACTTTCCGCCGCGCACAACGTAGGTATCGGCAATCACCCAACTGTCGCCGCGCTTGAGCCGGTTGACGATCACGTCGTCGGTTACCTCCACCTGCACCGATGCCATCATCCCGTCCCGAAGGTCGAGGTTGTGTGGGCGCTTCGGATACTCGGTGCGCTTACCGTTCTCGACAACGATGCGGCGGAGTGTCGTCTTCTCGAGCCGGAACAGGACGTAGTTCCTGGCGTCTCTGTAGTTCGCAAACCACTCCAGGTCCTTGCCGCGGAACAGCCCTCCACCGGAGCCCAACATGATGTTGAATGCGTAGACTCCGGGCGAAGATGCCTGTTTGTACTGAACCATCCCGGCGCCCTTGAGCCGGTACCAATCACCGTCCTTCGACCACGGCGTCTGCCATCCTTCCATTCCGCTCGCGACGACTTTCGGACGCTGCTCCGCGCGGATGAGCGTCATGTCCAACTGCGAGGTCTGCCCGCCCGTGATCTGCACGTGCTGGGAGTGTTGAACGTAGCCCTCGGCTCTTGCCGTCACGGTGTAGGAGCCTTCGTCCAGTTCCATCTCGGAGCCGGTAACCGCCACCGGGCTTCCGCCGGATCGCGTTACTGTCACGTGGGCGTCCGCCGGAGTGATGTTCAGCCGCAGCGTGCCGCGCACGCTCCTCATGGCGATCTCGGCGGCGGAAAGGTCGATCGTCTGGCCCGCCGTGAAGCTCTTGCGCACGGGACGCGACCGCATGCTGCCGCTGCGAAGCTCGATCGTGTGTTCGCCTGGAGGCACGCTGCCTGCCTGGAACCCGCCGTCCGGACCGACGGTGCCGATCAGCGATCCGTCGAGGAACACCTGCGCACCTGGCGCAGCGCCGCGAAACGCCAGATGCGCCGTCGTCGGCAGCGGAACCAGTTTGAACGTCACCCGCTTCTCTTCGCCCTTGGCCAGGTTCACAACCTGTTCCGGAACGTCCTGGAATCCGCTCTTGGCGACACGGATGCGGTACTGTTTCGGCTCGCGCGGGATGCGAAGCTGTCCGCCGCGGGCCGTCTGGCGGCGGTAGCGGCGGCCGTCGATGAAAACGTCCACGCCATCCTCGCCGGCCAGAATGACCAGCGTGCCGATGTTCCGGTCGGACTGAAGAAAAGCCGTGAGCGTCGGGGCCGGGCTTATCTCGACAATCTTCTTGACCTGCGTGACTCCCTGGCCGGCGGCGATCTCATGTGTACCGGGAGCCAGGTTGAGCACCTGCAAGCCGTCCGGGCCGGCCTCGCCGGCCGGCTGGCCGTCAACATCAATGCGGACGGGCGCAGCGCTCGAGTACACCCGCGCGGTCGAGCCGAGGTTCGACACCAGGAGCGCCGCCACATCCCTCACCACGGGAGGCGCGGTTACGGAGGGAGCCCGCCCCGGCGCGACTTCGATGTTGAATGTCGCCTGTCCCGACCGTGATTTTACGGTGATCGTGTGCGTGCCCGGCGGCACGGCGTCCAGAATTACCTGGCCGTCGGCGAGCTCGCGCGGCGGCTCGGAATCGAGCACCACCGTGCCGTCAGGAAGATCGGTGAACAAGCGGATGGTCTGCGGCAGCGGCTCGAGAGTGAACTCCAGAGGCGCCGCGCCGGGAGCGGCTTTGGCGCGCGTTGACGCGGTCTGGTAACCCTCGAGAACGGCTTCCACGAGGAACTCTCCGGGCGCGGTTTCGAGCGTAAAGTTCGAGGTGCCACGCACCCTGCCGTCGACGCGGATGGTAGCGCCCGGCGGGTTCGTCCTCACCTCCAGCCGGACCATGCCCGCTGACGACCCCCGAGACATGCGAGTGAGGGCGATAGCTGCGGCTATCAGAGCAAGCACGGCCGCAGTTCCCACGCCCGCCCAAAGCACGTTGCGATTGATGGGCTTGCGGGGAGGGCGCGGCGGCGCCGGAGGAATCTGCCCCTGCGGAGGCGCGGGCGGCTGTTGCGCCGGGGGCGGCGCGGCCGGCGGCTGCCCCGCTGGTGGCGCGGGCAGGTCCTGCGGAGCACCGGGGCCGGACGCGGGCTGCCCGCTCGTGAAGCCGCCGGATTGCTGCGAACCCGGTTCGCCCCGCTGCGCCGCCATTGGGGCCGGCGGAACCGGCGGCTGAGCCGGTTCGGGCGAGCCGAACAAGTCCGCCTCGGGCAGCGGAACGGGGGCTGGTTCGTCCATGAAGAGCGGCGGAGGCGCGGAATCCGCCGCGGCGGCGGCTGCGGCCGCGGCCACCGGCGGCGCCTCGGGCAGAGCAGGCGCTATTTCGCCGGCGCGGGCGGTGATCGCGTCCACGAGTGCCTCAATTTCGGCGTCCCCCGTGTACCGCGCGGCAATCTCGCGGGCGCGGGCGAGGGCGTCACGCGCAGCGGCTGCGCCAGGAGCGTTCTCCAGCGATTCCTGTATCTCGCGCAGGGCCTGGAGGTCGGCGGGGCGCTGTGTTGCGATCTGCGCCTTTTCGAGCTCGGCCTTTAGGATGTCACGGAGTTGTTGCAGGCGTGGGTCCAGCGGATACTGCGCGAAGCACTGCTCGGCTTCCCGCAGCGCTTCGTCCAGCCGTCCGGCTTTGCGATGCGCGCGGGCCAGCGTGAAGCACTTCACTACGGCTTCGTCACGGCGGTGATCAGCCACGGAGGTGCGCAGGCTCTTGGCGATGGCGTTGCCAGGCTCGAGTTCGAGCGCCTCCTGTACGTAGGGCTCGGCCGCGCGCCAGTCGGTCTCGAGCAGGGCGCGTGAGCGCTCAATGAGCGATTCCACCAGCGCAGCCCGCGCGGGTTGGTACTGCGGCCAGAGCGCGAGGGCTTTGCGCATCGCGTCAAAACCCTCGTCCCACCACTGCTGAGCGCACAGCGCGCGTCCCTGCGCCAGTAGCTTCTCGGCCTCGGCGATCTTGGCGGCGGCCTCATCGGTGCGAGCCTTCAGCGACGCGATATCCGCGTCGCCGGGAAACTCCGCCACGGCTGACGCGGCCAGTTCCACTGCGCGCCCCATCTCGAATGCCGCGAGCGCGCGCTCGATCTGCTCAATTGCACGGGCCTTGGCTTCGGCCAGGGCCGCAGGATCACGTTGTTTCACCACTCGCTCCATTTCGAACCCGAGTTTCGGGTGCTGAGGATGGATCGTCTTGAGAATTCATGCCTGCGACGGCACGTCCGCGAACTGCGCGCGCTCTTCGCTCCGCCGCGCTTTGACCGCAAGGGAGTTTACAAAAACTCGATGCGATTTTCGGGTAGTTCAACCCCGCCACTGTGTCGCATTCCGTGAAGAACGCCTTCAGGATCGCGCGCGCCGGCACGCCGTGAAGCGTCTTGGGCACCGCGCCGCTGCGCACGGCGTTCTCGAACGCGCGGTAAATCACGCCGAAGCCGCCCTGCCCCGGAACCTCCCCAATCTCGTGATGGACTCTCAGTTTCCCGGGCGCAGACATCGCAGCATACTCACGGGCCAATAAGTACCCCAAAGAATATCACGATGCGACGGACGAGAAGCCGTCCTGACCGGCGCTTCCTGCGCGGAGAGCGCCGGTCAGAAATTCAACCCGCTTTACTCGGCTATGGCGATCTTAACTGGTTTGGAGGAGATCCCATTAATTGTTACGACGATGGGCTGCTCGGGCCCAAGCGGCGCATCGTCCGGGATCCTGATATTCAACTGGTAAAGTCCCACGTACTCCGGCTGGAGTCCGGCGTAGTAGATCTCGGCCGGGCGGCCTCCGACGGTCACGGTGACCGGGAAAAGTGTTTCCGCGAGCTGGCCGTTGGTGGTTTCTCCGGTGGCCGGCTGGTTCTCGCGCAGCGGGCCGAATCCGTTACCGTAGAGCACGATCCACTGGCCCCGGCGCGCCGGCGCGCCCGGAGTGATGTAGGACCAGTCATCAGCGGACTGCGCCACGGCGTAGTCCATCTTGTCCGGCTCGAAGTACTGGAATATTTGAGGCGCGGCGACGGTGAGCGGCAGCCAGCGCACCAGCGTCGGGAAGCTGTTGTTCACCACCTTCACCCAGGCGCCGTTGTATCCGGCCAGCTCCCAGGGAATCTGCACGTTCACCTGTCGATCGCTCACGAACAGCAGCCGCCCGGGCACGCTGATGCCGTCCTCGGTATCGAAAGTGACATACACGCCCGCTATCGAGAGCGGCAGGTTGAGCGGGTATCCTGGCGCGTGCCGCATCTCTGAAGTCGTCTCCGATAGGCCTTCGCCGTATATGGACATCAGCGAACCGGGCGCCAGCCCCACGTTGAGATTGATCGTGTTGCTTGCGGCGTCCACCAGTCCGTCGTAGTTGATGTCCGGCCAGTAGCGCGTGAAGCCCTGGAAGTCGTACGTGAGCTGCCGGCCCAGGTAGTTCACGGTTGCCCGCACCGTGTCATAGCCTTCTGTAGCGCCGAGCGTGAGACAGGCCGCGGCAATGCCGTTGACATCGGTGTCGGCATCGGCCAGGGTGATCGTGGCCCTGGGACCGCCCGGCAAAACGTTCCAGATGACGGCGCCGTTGTCGGCCGTGGTGATGGGTATGCCGAACCGGTCTAGCAGCTTGAAGGCGAGCGACGGGGTGCCCGTCGCGGTGTCAGCATCGGTGCATCCGTTCAGGGTTTCACCGGTGCCGCCCCAGAACCCGGCGCCGATCAGCGGGACGATGGTGGCGGGCACGTTGTCGCTAACGAAGAACGCATAGGGAACCCGCAGATCCACTGCGCCGCCGGTTATGACTATCGCGCCGTGGTAGACGCCAGCCTGGGGTAGCGAGCCTTCGAGCCATACGTCCAGTTGGCTTCCGCGCCGCTCCGTCCGGATCGTCACGCCCGCTGCCGGGATGGTCTGGTCAACGCTGGCGTTCCAATTGTCGCCGTTGATGTTCAGCGTCGCCCGGGGCGTCGGAAGGTTAGTGGAAGTGATTCTGCCGAACGAGATGGTTGCGGGATCGACGGTTATGTTCGATCGCACCGCTGCCTCGGCGTTCACCAGCCCCGCGCCCTGGTCTAGAAGGCCCAGTTGCTCGGAGTCGACGTTGATGCGCGTGGCCGTGTTCACCACAGCCGACTTGATCTGCGCCGGTGTGTAGCCGGGGTGCGCCTGCTTGACGAGAGCGGCGATGCCGGCGATGATCGGCGTCGAGAAACTGGTGCCGTCGAACACGCCGTAGCGCGTGTAGTCGTACATGTCGCTGTTGGGGTCGAAGTTCTGCGTGGCGGTGTATATGTACCTGCCAGGCGCGAGCACCTCCGGCTTGATGCCGAAGGTTCCGATGGCGGGTCCGCGAGAGGAGAACGGCGCAACCCGATTCACGTTCGGGGAGTCGCTCGGCTTGGGCGTAGTGTCGAGCACCGCCGTGCGGCCCTGGTGAGCACCAAGGAACTGCCTCAGCGCGATGCCGTGCGACCGCGATATGAGGACGGCGGGAATCCCCGTGGCCGCCAGGCCCGAGGGTACGAACAGCTCGTCTTCGTCGCTCTGGATGATGACGCCCTTAGCGCCCGCCGCATGTGCGTTGTTTACTTTTTCGGAGAAGGCGCACGTGCGAGCGCCACGTTCGAGGATCACGATAGTGCCGTCCAGCGAACCGGCCGGCAGGGCCGAGCACCCCTCGGGGTCGCTTCCCGCACTAAGAATGTCCTTCAGCGGGAACGCATCCGTCTTGGGAGTGGGGCGCGGGCCGTTGCCGAAGCGAGCCGGGATCTCCCGCAGGTTCGGGGGCGTGTCGTCACCATCTGTGCCGACCCTGACCAGCTCGTGGAAAACGTGCGCGTTGTTCGACGCCCCTACTGTGATGGCCCCGGGCGCGATGCCTGGGGATTCGATCGAGTTGAGCGTGGGCGAGTCTGCAGAGAGGTCACCGGAGTTCCCTGCCGCCACCACCACAGTCATGCCGTTCTGGATGCCACTCTCGATAACGGCATCAACGAACGAGTCGCAGTAGACTTCGCCGTCACCCGTAGCGCACCTCTCAAGTGGGCTCCTGAGGGCAACGGCTCCGATCGAGATGGAGACTATGTCCATCCCGTCCTGGAACGCCTGCTCAAGCGCCGCGGCGAGTACGTCCGCGTACGTATAGTCGTTCACGCCGGGCGATCCGAATATCTTGTAGTTGCCCAGGCACGCCCCGGGCGCGACGCCGGATATCGTGGCTACATCCGTGGTCACCTGGTTGCCGGCGGCAATCATCGCCAGGGCGGTGCCGTGGCCCACGCGGTCGCGGGGGCTGAGATCGTCCGGGCTGGACCATTGCGGATCGCTGTACGAAATCAGCGCGACGTAGCTGCGCGCGGCCACCACTTTGGAGTTCGTGAACGCGCAATCGCCGTTGTCGCGATCGCAGAAGGGTTGCTCGGGCGGGCTTGCGCAAGCCTGCTGGAAACCGGGGTGGGTGTGGTCGATGCCGGTGTCGATGATGCCGATGTTCACGCCAGCCCCGCCGTTCGTCATGCCGCCGGCCTGGACCCACGCTTCGGAAGCCTTCACGAGGGGTAACGCGGTGTTGAGAGTGCGCTCGATGGGGGGCAGGTAGACGGCCCTGACGACGCCCGGTATGCCCGACACGCGCTTCAGGTCCTCTGGCGTGCCCGCTACGAAAACGGCGTTCACAAGTGTGTGCGCGGCGTAGGTTACGCGGAAGCCGCGACGGCCCAACTCGGCCCGCACAGGGGCCTGGCGGTCCTGAATCTCGCGGGCTGCGGCACGCGCGGCTGCGCTGGATAGTACAGCGCGGGCAGCGGCGCCCGAGCGCGCGGCTCCGATGTCTATGCGGGCCGCGACTGGCTGGTCTTCGAGTACGAGGGCGAGGCGTCCCACCCTGGGAGGAGCGGCGGCCGCGGCGACGGCCGCAAAAAACACAGCTATAGCCAGAGCGCGTTTCATCGTAGGTTCCTGACGCTGAATCCTGCCATCGCGAGTACAACAGAATAGATCATCTTCACGTTGTGAACTAGGGAAACTGCGCGCCCGGGTCACCCCGGGGTCCGTGTATCGCGAACGAAACAGGGAGGTTCGACAACTCGTAGTACTTTTGTTATCATAGAAATACCGATGGGTATCAGAACCGCTTATTCTCAGGGCGCTCAGGTCGAGCACCAGAAATTCGGGTTTGGGACAGTGCTCTCCTGCAATGACGAGCACACAGTAATTAAATTCGACGAATACGGCGAAAAGAAGTTCGTCACGCCGATTGTGCTCCAGGCGCTTAAAAAGAGCGACCGGCAGCCTCCAGTAGAGAAGCGCGGTTCCCGCCGCAAAGCCAAAGCGGCTCCGGCGTCCGCCGCTGGCTAGAATCCGTTTCAAGCTGCCGCCGCCAAGTACGAAACCACAAGTGTGCGTGGCCGGTCCCGCCGGGATGCTAAACTGGTCATCTCCCCCATGAAATTCGGTGTCGTTGTCTTTCCCGGAAGCAACTGCGACCACGATGCGTTCTACGCGGTGTCGCATAATCTCGGCCAGCAGGCTGAGTACCTCTGGCACGACTCGCCAAGAATAGGCGACGTGGATGCCGTCATCTTGCCCGGCGGCTTTTCCTACGGCGATTACCTCCGCTGCGGCGCGATCGCGAAGTTCTCGCCCGTAATGGCCGCCGTGAAGGAGTTCGCCGCCGCGGGCGGGTTGGTGCTG
>JBLNBX010000198.1:0-5084 GCA_050260275.1 bacterium | reverse complement strand
CTGAAAACCGTCCGTGTACCGAAGCGGCGCCGGCGCCGCGCTGGATGCCGCGGATCAGGCCATCTGAGAAGCAGCGCGAGCGGCCGCCGCCCGGGCGAGAGCGCGCAGGTTCTCAGCGGGCATTCCGGGGCTGACGCCGCCGCCGACCGAGAGGATGAGGCTCGATGCGCCCGAATCGAGCACCTGCGAGGCGGCTTCCAGCACCATCTCCGGCGTTCCGCGCACGCCGATCTCGAGCGGCGCGACATTGCCCATCAGGCACACGCGCCCGCCTGTCTTCTCGTAAGCCTCTTTCACCGGGATCTTGTGGCTCCAGTTGAGCACGTCGAAACCCGCGGCTGGCAGCTCGGAGAGGAACGGACGCACGTTCGCGTCGTTGTGGTAGACCTTCACCCATCCGGAGGGGAACGCGTCGCAGATGCGCTTCAGGTACGGATGCGCGAACTCGCGGTATGCGTTGAGCGAGAGGAACCCGACGATGTCGTCCAGCACGAGGATGCCTTCGACGGAATCGCCTATGGCTTCGGCCTGCGCGCTGAGCCAGTCGATCACGCATCGCGTGGTGAGGTCGAGCAGCTTGTGGACGGCGTCAGGCTCATCGACGATGTCCATCATGAACTCGGAAACGCCGCGAAGGAAGGAGGCGACGCACAACGGCCCGCGGGCCGCGACCATCGGGATCGTGTAACCCGCGTCGAAGATGCGTCCCTTACAACTGCGGTAGCGCTGCAGGGCGGCGGGCATGAGGCCGTCGGTCTGGGCGTCCACGGGCGCGAGCCGGTCCACGTCGGTCGCGGAGCGCAGCGTAGCGATCTGGTCCGGTGTGCGGTCCGGCCAGAAGCGCACGCGATCGCCGAAAGCGGAGGGCTCGATTGCCATGCCGAATTCCACCCACCACGAGGGCAGGAAGATGATGTCGGGGAACTCGCGCATGATCCTCAGATTCGCGTCGAGCCAGACATCGGTGTCGAAGTAATACTCCAGATGACTGATACCCAGGTATCCGGGAATCCACGGGCTGTCGACGATCGCCGCAACGGGCGTCCCTGCATCGGGTTCACGCTTGGCGGCCTTCTTGAAAGCCGCCCATTGTTCTGGTCGCATGCTATGTCACACTCCGGGCGCCTGGGTCGCGGCGGAATTAGCTGCTCGGGACGCCGGCCTGGGTTACCGGTCAACGCTAGTATCGAACGCCGAACCGGACCTCGGCAACACACCCGGGACTGCGCCACCAGCCGCCGTGCGATGCATCGCGGCCGGACACCCTCGCGCGTGTGTGCCTGGGAACGGCACGCTCGCGGCATCGAACCACGCGCTGCGGGCTGCTTCCGCCGAGTACAGTATACGGCTTTGTTCAGATATTGAACTATCTATTCTGGCGGTGCCGGAGCCAAAAACGCAACAGGTGATTCCTGCGCGCACGAGACGTGTTCTGGAGCGGGCTTAACGCCGGCGGCGCGGTGGTCTGCGCTCTCTCAGATTGACTCCTGTAAGTGTATGTCGGGAAGCGACAAAGGAGCTCTATCTCTATTTCTTAATGCTTTGAAAGATTACAGCGGCCTTAATGCGCGCGGAATGCCTCAACGGTCGGCGGGCGGCGGGCGTCAAATCGTGTTTGAGGCACTTGATCGGTATAGCAGTTCTGGTGTGCTCCGTTTCGGCTCCAGCCGGCGAGTACGCCGTCCTTAAGAATGGTCACGTCCTTCGCGCGGACCGGCACGAGACTGTAGGCGACAAAGTCATTCTCTACGCCAACGGCGGCACTGCGGAGATTGACGCCTCCTCGATAGAGGAGTTCCAGCCGGAGGTGAAGCCGCCCGAGACGCCCGAGCCGTCCAAGGGTTCATCGTCCGTCGATGCGAAGCAACTCCTGAATGCTGCCGCCAGGCGCTACGGCCTCCCGGCGAAACTGCTGCACTCGATCGCGCAGGCCGAATCGGGCTACCAGCAATCCGCGGTATCTCCGGCGGGCGCGATCGGCATCATGCAGTTGATGCCGGCAACTGCGCGGAAGCTGGGTGCGGACCCCCACGACCCCGAACAGAATGTCGACGCCGGGGCGCGGTATCTGGTGGACCTGCTGCGCAAGTACGCTGACGACGACCACCAGCTTCGCAAGGCGCTGGCCGCCTACAACGCCGGCCCGAATGCCGTGGACCGCTACAACGGCGTCCCGCCCTACCCGGAGACGCAGAAGTACGTCGAGAAGGTCATCAGGCAGGCGGGACTGCGGAGTGTTGCCGCGAAGTAGCCCTCCGCAATCACTCGATTCGCAGCACGACCTTGCCTCGGCCGTGGCCAGTATCCAGGCGCTCGTGTGCCTTTGAGACCTGGTCGAGCGGCAAAACCTCCGTCACGAGCGGGCGCAGCTTGCCCTGGTCGATCAGGGCGCGCATCTCCTCGAGGCGCTTGCGCTCGCGCGTGAGGAAAATGCCATGGAGGGTGAGGTTCTTCACGTACAGCAGGCGCAGATCGCCTCCGGGCGGCAGTATGCAGGCCAGCCGTCCAGAGGGCCGCGTCACATGGAGGCTGCTGCCGATCAGGTCGCCGCGCGCGCAATCGAAGACGGCATCAACGCCTTTGCCGCCCGTTTCGAGCTTCACGATATCGCCGAAATCCTGCGAGTAGTCGATCGGAACGTCCGCGCCCAGTTCTCTGAGAGTTGACAGGTTAGCCGCGCTGGAGGTGGCAAGCACGCGGGCTCCGGACGCCTTTGCGATCTGAACGGCAAACGAACCTACTCCGCCAGCTCCCCCGTGAATCAGCACCGTCTCGCCCACCCGCAGCGCGAGCCGCCGGACCACGGCGTCCCAGGCCGTTCCGCCGGCCAGCGGCACTGCGGCGGCCTCCACGTGGTTCAACGTGGCGGGCTTGAGCGCGACGATATCCGCTCTCACCAGGTTGTGGGTGGCGTAGGCACCGCGCGAGTTTCCGTAGATCTCGGGCGTGTAGTAGACCTCGTCACCTTCCTTGAACTCGGTCACGCCGGCGCCGGTTTTCTCGACCACGCCCGAAACGTCGTACCCGAGCACGGCGGGCAATTCGAGCTTCGCCCATGTGCCGTTCGCGCGTATTTTCGCGTCGACTGGATTGGTCCCGCACGCCACAACGCGAACCAGCAATTCGCCCGGCCCGGGATCCGGTATCTCGATCTCGCCGGGAGTGAGTTCCTCGGGTCCACCGAACCGGTTGATGACTATCGCTCGTGCTTTCATCACCCCTCCTTGGATGAAACGGCAGGCAGGTTCTGGATCCGCATATATTTGAGCACAGGACCCGGCCGGCGCGCGGTTCGAAGTGGCATATTGGAGTCAAAGTTCATGCCGCTCGAAGAGTACCGGCGCAAGCGCAGTTTTCCTGGAACGCCGGAGCCGTCCGGGAGCGAGCCCGCGCGAGGGGAAGGGAATTCTTTCGTCGTGCAGAAGCACGACGCCACGCGCCTGCACTACGATCTCAGGCTCGAGTTGAACGGCGTGTTGCTGTCGTGGGCGGTGCCGAAGGGGCCGTCGCTCAACCCGCGCGACAAGCGCCTTGCGGTGCGCACGGAGGACCACCCGCTCGATTACGCGACCTTCGAAGGCGTCATTCCGGAGGGGAACTACGGAGCGGGCACGGTGATCGTGTGGGACCGCGGCACGTGGGAACTGGAGGGGAAGGGAACAGCGGACGAGCAGCTCGCGCGCGGCGATCTCAAGTTCCGGCTCGAGGGCCGCAAACTGCATGGGAGTTTCGCGCTGGTTAACACCGGAAGGCGCTCGGACGACCCGAAGCAGCAAAAGAACTGGTTGCTGATCAAGCACAGGGACGAGACAGCCGACGAGACCTGGGATATTGAGAAGCTTGGCGAGTCGGTCCTGAGCGGCCGAACCATCGAAGAGGTTGCCGAAGGCCGTCCCGCTCACCATACGAACCCGGGCGAGCTGCCAGGCGCGCGCGAGGCGGCGATGCCGTCGAAGATCGAGCCGAACCTGGCGACGCTCACGCGCGAGCCGTTCAGCGCGCCGGATTGGATCTACGAACTCAAGTGGGATGGCATGCGCATCCTCGCGTGGGTGCGCGACGGCCGCGTGGAACTGCGCTCGCGCAATGATCGCGTGGTGACGCCGCAGTTCCCGGAGCTGGCCGTACTGCCGGAGAGGCTCGCGGTGAAGCGCGTCATCGTCGATGGCGAGGCAGTGGTGCTGGACGAGGAAGGCCGGCCGAGCTTCGGCCTGATGCAGCAGCGGATGAACGTTGCCCGGCCCTCGGCGGAGCTGGTTGCCTCCGCGCCGGTGGTGCTCTATCTGTTCGATCTGCTCTACTGCGACGGTTTCGACCTGCGCGGAGTGCCGCTCATCGAACGCAAGCGGCTGTTGAAACGGATCCTGAACCCAGAGCCGCCGGTGCGGTTTTCCGACCATGTCACCGGCCAGGGTGAGGAACTGTACCGGCTGGCGAGCGAGCGCGGCCTGGAGGGAGTGATCGCGAAACAGGCGAACAGCCCGTATCGCGGCGGGCGCGGATCGAACTGGCTGAAGTTGAAGGTGACGCGCGAGGTGGATGCCGTGATCGGCGGCTACACCGCGCCGCGAGGCGGGCGCGAACGGTTTGGCGCGCTTCTGCTCGGGCTGTACGAGGACGGAAAGCTGCGGTACATCGGTTCGGTGGGAACCGGTTTCAACGAGCGCAACCAGCCGCCGCTGTGGGAGAAGCTGCGGAAACTAGTGACGCGCGAAGCGCCGTTTGAGACGCCCCCGCGCACGCGCGAGAAGCAGACGTACGTGGAGCCGAAGCTCGTCGCGTCCGTCAAGTTCAGCGAGTGGACGCGCGACAGGCGCCTGCGCGCTCCGGTGTTCCTGGGGTTGCGTACCGACAAACCACCGCGCGACTGCCGGTTCGAAACCGAAGCCGGTCCGGACGCTGGACCCGAGCCCGCGGGAGAATCCTCAGAGCAGGCCGCTCCAGTAACCGGCCCGGGCGAGGCGGCCCGGAAGCAGACGAAGCTGGGGCCTGCAAAGAAGGCCGCGCCGAAGCGGACTGCGCCCCCGAAGCGCTAGAGGCGCGCCTGGCCGGGTCGCGCTACTTCTGCTTCATTGATGCTTCGC
>JBLNBX010000197.1:0-11789 GCA_050260275.1 bacterium | reverse complement strand
GTGCGCACCGCCTCCACCTTCGCGCCGAGCAGCCGCATGCGGAAGACGTTCAGCGCCTGGCGGCGCATGTCTTCCTCGCCCATGTAGACCACGCACTCGAGCCCGAACAGCGCCGCCACGGTTGCGGTCGCCACGCCGTGCTGGCCCGCGCCGGTTTCGGCGATGATGCGCTTCTTGCCCATGCGCCGCGCGAGCAGGATCTGCCCCAGGCAGTTGTTGATCTTGTGCGCGCCGGTGTGCAGCAGGTCCTCGCGCTTGAGGTATATGCGCGCGCCGCCGAGCTTCGCGCTGAGCCTGCGCGCGGGCGTGAGCGGAGTGGGCCGCCCGGCATACTTCGTCAGCAGTTCGTCGAGTTCAGCCCGGAACGCGGGGTCCTCACGCGCGGCAAAGTAAGCGGCCTCAAGTTCATCGAGCGGGGCCATGAGCGTCTCGGGAACGAAACGACCTCCGTACGGCCCGAAGTGGCCGGTCGCGTCTGGGACTGTCATGTTCATATCGTTGCTGGTGCGGCGGCGAGCGCGGCCTGGACAAACGCCCGCACGCGGCGATGGTCCTTCAATCCGGGAGCGCGCTCCAGGCGCGAGCAGGCGTCCACGCCCCACGGCCGCGCGGTTTCGATGGCCTCGCGGACGTTGGTTTCGTCCAGACCGCCGGCGAGCACGATGCGCCGCCGCGCGCTGCGCGCCAGCCGCCAGTCGAACGTCTGTCCGGTGCCGCCGTGTAGCGCCGGATGCGGCGCATCGACGACGAGCGCGTCTTCGCCTTCGTCCGCGACGGCGTCCGCCTGGAAACCCTCTCCGGCGCGAACGGCGCGCCAGAAACGGCCGCTCCACCGGGCTGTTCCGTACAGTTGCGCCACGTCGAGGCCCTCCACCGGTAAGACGTGGTCAACGAATATCCCTACCTTGAGCACGCCCGCGGGCAGCGCTTCCATGATGGCCGCGGCTTTCTCAGGATCGATGTAGCGCGGGCTCGCGGCGTAGAAGTTAAACCCAATCGCGTTCGCCCCGGCGTCCACGGCGGCGTGAGCGTCGTCAGCGGTGGTCACGCCGCATATCTTCACGATCATGCGAGCAGCTCCCGGACCGCGGCGGCCCGGTCCCGCGATCGCATGAGGTGCTCGCCGATGAGGAACGCATTGTACCCGGCTTCGCGCAGCACGCGGATGTCTTTGACGGACCGTATCCCGCTCTCGGCCACCTTCACCACGTGCGGGGGAATGAGCTTTGCCAGCCTGAGCGAGGTTTCGATGGAGATCTCAAACGTGCGCAGGTTGCGGTTATTGACGCCGATGACATCCGCTCCCGCGTCGAGCGCCGAGCGCAAATCGTTCTCGTCGTGGACCTCCACCAGCGCAGTGAGGCCGAGCTTGGCCGCGTACTCGCGCAACGCGCGCAGGCGCCCTTTTTCGAAGATAGCCGCGATGAGCAGCACCGCGTCCGCGCAGTAGGCCGCCGCCTCGGCAACGTGATACTCGTCAATCGTGAAATCTTTGCGCAGCACGGGTAGCAACGAGGCGCCGCGGGCGGACGCGAGGTCGTCGAGGCTGCCGGAGAAGAACTTCTCGTCGGTGAGCACGGAGAGAGCCGCCGCGCCTCCGCGCTCGTACTCTCGTGCCACCTGTGCCGGGTCCGCAGTGGTGATCGCTCCCTTGCTCGGCGAGGCTTTCTTGAACTCGGCGATGATCGCAGGGCTGTTGTTTTTAAGCGCGGCGAGGAAGTCGCGGCGCTTGCAGCGGGGCTCGCGCGCAAGCTCCTCAAGCTCGCCCCGAGACACTATGGACGCTTCGAGTTCCGCCTTCTTGTACTCGACAATTCGCGCCAAAATGTCGGGAACGCGGCTGTTCATGCTGTTGGATGTTCCATCGTATCACGATGGTAGAGGCGTGCTGCTGTGCGCGAAGGCGAACGGCCGCCACGGCGCAACGAATTATTCGCAGCGTGACGGCCGCGAGCGAGCAGAAGCTCCGCTCGGGCTCGTGCTCGCGAACGGATGATAGCGCTACCGCGCGGCGGCCGTAGCCTTGGGTGCGGCCGCTGGCTTTGCCTCAGGGCTCGGCTTCGGCAGCGGCTTGCGCGGAAGCAATTCCGGGCGCGTGGCGGCGTGATACACGATGGAGGCCACAACGGCCGACATCTGCATGGCATCGCCGGGCTGCAGCCGGTCGTACACGTCCATGTTGGTGTGGTGCGTGCGCGCCGAGTAGTCCAGCGGGTCCTGGATGAACTGGAACGCCGGGATGCCGACTGCATCGAACGACAGGTGGTCCGTGCCGGTGGTATTCCGGTTGGTGATGGTGGTTACGCCGAGGTCCTTGAAGGGCTCGAACCACGCCTCGAAGATCGGGCGCATCATGTCATTGCCCTGCATGTAGACGCCTCGGATCTTGCCCGCGCCATTGTCAATGTTGAAGTAGCCCGAAACCTTCGCGTGGTCCTTTTTCAACTCCATCTTCGTGCGGTCCGCGAAGTGCGCCGTGACGTACTCGCGCGAGCCGATAAGGCCCTGCTCCTCGGCGTCCCAGAGCGCGATTCGCACCGAGCGGTCCATCTTCAGATTGAGGGCCTTCAGGATCCGCATCACCTCCATCATCACGGCGCATCCGATGGCGTTGTCCGTCGCGCCGGTGCCGGCGTGCCACGAGTCGAGGTGTCCGCCGATGATGACGACCTCATCCTTCTTGCTCCCGCCGTACAGGTTTGCTACGACGTTATACCCGTCCTGGTTCTCGTAGAATTGCGCGTCCAGATCGACTTCGATCTTGACGGGGATTTTCGCATCGACAAGGCGCGCGATACGGTTGTAGTCTTCACTTCCCAGCACGATGCTGACGGGCGGGTACTCCCTATCGGTCCGGCTCCCGGCGCTGCTGTGGAACACGGTTCCGCCGTCCCCGCGCTGGCCTTGCGACAGGATGCCGAGCGCGCCTTCAGCGCGCGCGAGTTCACCGATCTTCTGCATCACCTCACGGAGCACGCGATACTGTGCGGACGGGTCGGCGCGGCGTCCGGAACGCCCCTGTGATGGATCCGGGGCCTGCGCCATCGCGGCGAGTTGCGCATCCGTGTACCGCCTGGCGTGTGGCTCAAACGGGGGCGCGAGGTTACGAGGCTCCTGCGTGATGATCCACTTGCCTTTCACCTTGCCTTTGAACTTCGCGACGTCTTCCGGCGTCTGCGCGTTCACCATCACCACCTCGCCCGCAACCGGTCCCTTGGTCGGGGACGACCAGGCCATCGGCACGGCGATGAGCGAAGTCCTTACCGGCTCCAGCATGTTGACCGCGATGCGGTTGTACGACCAGCTCCGGCCGAACTTGCCCCACTTCTCCAGCTTGGCGTCCTCGAGGCCCATCTCCTTGAGTTTCTTGACCACCCACTCAGCCGCCCGGCGGTAGTCGGGCGAGCCCGCCATCCGGGAACCGTACACGTCCGAAAGGTAGAAGGCGTTCTCCATCACCTTCGAGTTTTCGAACGCCTCCTGCTTGATGCGGTTCACAACGGACAGATCGACCCGCTCCTGCGCGAGTAGCGCAAGCGGAGCAAGCAGGACCACAAATCGCACACACGTTTTCTTCATAGGGGTAGGAGCACGCAGCATAGCAAAAGCGGGCGCGGCAGTGCTGCTCGGCGCAACGCGCGGGCTGCTCCGGCGCGTTACGCCCAGCGTACCGCACCCGCGCCGCCCCGCAGGCGCCACGATCTCCGGGTCCGAATTTCGTGCATCCGCAGCGCGGCACCCGTCATCGAATTATCTGATTCCTCATCAATTGCCGCACAGGCATAAGGAGAAATAGAACAGATATGTTTGGTGTCGGACAGAGGTTTCCCGAGTTCAGCGTGAAGGCCACCGTTTCGAGAGAGCCGGACCGCGCCTTCGTGACCATCACGGACCAGGACTATGCGGGCAAGTGGAAGGTTTACTTCTTCTGGCCCAAGGACTTCACCTTCGTGTGCCCAACCGAGATCGCGACGTTCGGCAGGAGGTTCCGCGACTTCGAGGAGCGCAACGCGCAGGTTCTCGGCGGTTCCACGGATTCCGAGTACGTCCACCTGGCGTGGCGGCAGCAACACCCCGACCTGAAAGATCTGCCGTTCCCCATGCTGGCCGATGTGAAACGCGAACTGTCGGGGGCCCTTGGCATTCTGGACCCCAATGAGGGCGTGTGCCAGCGCGCAACCTTCATAGTGGATCCCGACGGTGTCATCCGGTTCGTATCCGTAACGGATCTTAGCGTCGGACGCAACGTCGACGAGGTGCTCCGCGTTCTGGACGCGCTCCAGACCGGCGAGCTTTGCCCCTGCGGATGGCAGCGCGGCGAGGCGACACTGAAGGTCTGACGCCGCCAGCGCAGGTTTCTTGGAGTGGGGCGGTGCGTTCCACTGTGGCGCGCCGCCTCGCGGCTCCGGCCGGGTTGGCCCCCAGCACTCGGCCGTGAAGCGCGCGCCGTTACCCGCCAACCAGCCAGCTTCTCCGCCAACCGGCTTCTTCGCCCACCGGCTTTGCGCGGCGTCTCCGGCTCCCACGCAGGATCCGCCGGGCTATCGCTGTGACGCCCCGGCGAGCTTCCTGCCGGGTCAACGCCTGATGCGGGATCGCCTGCAGCGCCCTGTCGCGTCCGGATCTAGTAGTATCGGAATCTATGAAAGGCGTCGTGCTCGCCGGCGGGACCGGAAGCAGGCTGGCCCCGTTGACAAACATAACCAACAAGCATCTGCTGCCGATCTACGACAAGCCGATGATCTATTACCCGATCCAGACGCTCGTTGATGCCGGCATTCGCGACATCATGATAGTAACGGGCGGACGGAATGCCGGGGATTTTCTGCGCCTTCTCGGAAACGGCAAGCACTTTGGCCTGTCGCACCTCAACTACACTTACCAGGAAGGCGAAGGCGGCATCGCCGATGCTCTCAAGCTCACCGAGCATTTCGCCGACGGGCACAAGCTCTGCGTCGTCCTCGGCGACAATATCATCGAAGGGAGCATACGCGACGCCGTCGAGCAGTTCCGCGTTCAGGAGAGAGGCGCGCGGCTGTTGCTTAAGGAAGTTTCCGACGCCGAGCGGTTCGGCGTGGCCGAGATCTGCGACGGCCGCATCGTTTCGATCGAGGAGAAGCCGGCGCGCCCCAAGTCGAACCTCGCTGTCACCGGCATTTACATGTACGATGCCACCGTTTTCGACAAGATTCGCCAACTTGTTCCGTCCGCGCGCGGCGAGCTCGAGATCACGGACGTCAACAACGCCTACATCCGGGAAGGCACGATGACGTTTTCATATCTGGATGGGTGGTGGACGGATGCGGGCACGTTCGACTCGCTGCTGAGAGCCGGCGTACTTGTGGCGCGCAGCCGGAAGGCGAGCGCGGCATCCGGAGGGAACGCATGACCGCTCTGGAGACGGCGCCTCGCGGCGCCGAAATCGATCTCGCCCTGCCCGCCTGCGCGCGTGGAATAGGGAACGTCATCAACTCGCCGGATTCAGAAGGCCTCATCGCCGGCGTGAAGATCGCGCCTCTGACGCTGTGGCCCGACGACCGCGGCTGGTTTCTAGAACTGATACGGCTGGGTCGCGGCCTTGCCGCCGGAATCGCTCCCGCGCAGGTCTCGGCGGCGGTTAGCTACCCTGGCACGATCAAGGCGTTTCACTACCACCTGAAGCAATCGGATCTCTGGTGCCCCGTGCAGGGAATGCTGCAGATCGCGCTCGTCGATCTGCGGAAGGGCTCGCCGACGCTCGGCGCGCGCAACACGATCTACACCGGCGCGCTGCGGCCGTGGTCGGTGCTCGTTCCGCCCGGCGTGGGCCACGGCTACAAGGTGATCGGAACGGGACCCGCAACACTCGTCTACGTCACTGACCAGGTCTACGACCCCTCGGACGAGGGCCGAATAGCCTACAACGACTCGCGGATCAACTACGACTGGGAGCTGCAGCACAAATGAGGCTGCTGGTCACCGGAGGAGCGGGCTTCATCGGGTCGGCATTCGTGCGAATGATGCTGTGCGGCTCCCGTGCTTCACAGGTCGTGGTGCTGGACAAGCTCACATACGCCGGCAATCTGGAGAACGTCGAGCCCGTGGCGCAGGACCCGCGCTTCCGCTTCGTGCGCGGCGACATCTGCGACACCGCGCTCGTGCGATCACTGCTGGAGGAGCACTCCATCGAAGCCGTTGTGCACTTCGCCGCCGAGTCGCACGTGGACCGCAGCATCTTCTCGCCGGAACCGGTTTTCGAGACGAACCTGCGGGGCACGTTCAGCCTGCTGGAGGCTGCGCGCGCGGCGCGCACGCCCCGTTTCGTTCACGTCTCCACGGACGAGGTATATGGCAGCCTCGCCGAGCCGCTCGAGGCCGATGAATCGTTTCCGCTGCGGCCTGCCAGCCCGTACTCAGCCTCGAAAGCCGGTTCGGACCTGCTGGCCCTCTCGTACTTCACGACGTACCGGACGCCCGTGCTCGTCACGCGGGGCTCCAACACGTACGGGCCTTACCAGTTCCCGGAGAAGCTGATTCCCCTCATGATCGCGAACGCCATCGAGGGCCGGCCGCTGCCGGTCTACGGCGACGGCATGAACGTCCGCGACTGGTTGTACGTGGAGGATCACTGCCGCGGCATTGCCGCGGTCCTCGAAAAGGGGCGCGAGGGCGAGATTTACAATCTTGCGGGCAACTGCTCTCTGCCGAACCTCGAAGTGGTTCGCAGAATCCTGCAGGCAACCGGGCGCGGGGAGGATCTCATCCAGTTCGTCGCGGACCGGCCGGGCCACGACCGCCGCTACGCGCTCTCAAGCGCCAAGGTGAGGCGCGAAACCGGCTGGGAGCCAGAGGTGGAGTTTACCGACGGGCTCGCACGCACGGTGAAGTGGTACCGCGAAAATGTCGGCTGGGTGGAGCGTGTGCGCTCCGGCGAGTACCAGTCGTATTACGAGCGCAACTATGGCAACCGGCGGGCCGAGTTGGACCGCATAGGCGCGCGCTGAACTATGCGGGCCGCGCTCGACGACGCGCCGCTGGCGCTTTCGAGTGGCGGTCTGAGGCGCTACGCCGCCGAGCTTTCGCGCGCCCTCGTGGAAACGTTCCCAGACGACGAGTTCACGTTCGTGCGGCCCACTGAGGGATCGTGGATAGACCGGCACTGGTGGCTGCTGGGGCTGAATCGCGAACTCGCGCGAATTCGCGCGGACGTGTTCCACGGAACCAACTTCGAAGCGCCATACCTCCCGCTGCGCCCGAGCGTCGTCACGATCCACGATCTTTCACCGTGGCGCGATGCTGCATGGCACGCCGATGCGGCGCGCGTCCGCAGCCGCGCGCCTGCCGTTCTTCGACTGGGGCTCGCGACAATGGTGATCACCGTGAGCGAGGCCATCCGGCGCGAGCTGATCGGCCACTTCCGCCTGCATCCGTCGCGCGTGGTTGCCGTTCCGCTCGCGCCTGCATCTGGCCTGCGCCGCGTGGAAGCGCCGTCCGTCGATCCGTACTTCCTCTACCTGGGGACGGTGGAGCCTCGAAAGAACGTGCCCACCATTGTCGAAGCGTGGCGGCTGGTGCGCCGGGACACGAACGCCGGTCTTGTGATCGCCGGGCGGTTCCGTGAGGACGCGCCCGCTATCGAGCCGGAGCCGGGCCTCCGCATTCTCGGTGAGATCCCAGAGGATCGGCTTGCGCCGCTTTACTCTGGTGCGATCGCCGTCCTGTATCCGTCACTCTATGAGGGCTTCGGGCTGCCCGTTATCGAGGCCATGCAATGTGGCGCGATGGTGATCGCGTCGCGCGATGCCGCGTTGATGGAGGTTTCAGGCGGCGCTGCGGTTCACGTCGGCGCGCGCGATGTCGCCGCCTGGGCCGAGGCCATGCGCGCCGCCGCCACGCAGCCGGAGTGGGCTGCTGCCTGGCGCGACCGCGCCGCCGCACGCGCGCGGGATTTTTCCTGGACGGCAACGGCGCGGCTCACGCGCGCGGTGTACGAGGAGGCCATCCGCCGCCATGCCGCCTGAAGCGCTGATGGTGTGCCCAGAGCCGCCGTATCCGCTGGCGGGCGGCGGCGCGCTACGCACGGCATCGCTCCTGAACTACCTCGCCCGACGCTACACAGTCGATCTGGTCGTCTTCCGCGAGCCGGGCGCGCCCGATGCGTCCGCCGCAATTCCACTAGGGCTGGTCCGCGACGTCCATACGATCGCTCTTCCGCGCCACAGCCGCTCCTGGGCCGCACGGGCCATTCGAAACGGGCTGCGGTTCCTTCGCGGCGTGCCGCCTCTGCTCGACCGCTTCGGCAACCGTGCAGAGGCGATCGCTGGCGCGCTCGGCGGCCGCCGGTACAAGCTTGCGGTTGTCGAGCACTTCTGGTGCGCGCCATACGTAGGGTTGCTCGCACGCCACGCGGAGCGCGTGGTACTCGACCTGCACAACATCGAGTCCTGCTTTCACACATCCTGCGCCGCCGCCGAGCCATGGCCCGTTGCCGTGCTCCATGCGCGTTTCGCCGCGGCCAGCGCGCGCCTGGAGCGCCGGTTCCTCCCTCAATTCGATTGCGTCCTTGTGGCGTCGGAAGAGGACGAAGCCCGTGCGTGCCGGCTCGCGCCGGGCGTGCGCGTCCAGGTCTATCCGAACGCGCTTCCGGCAGCCGATCGGCCTTGCACGCCTGAGGAGTACGCAATCGCCTTCTCGGGCAACTTTGAGTACGGTCCGAACGCGGGTGCGGTGCGGTTCTTCGCGCGGCAGATATGGCCGCAGCTCCGCGAGCGGCACCCTGGCCTGAAGTGGCGTCTGATCGGCAGCCACGCCGCGGCTGTGCGGCGGCACATCGCCGGTGATGCCCGCATCGAAGTCCGGGAGAACCCATCCAACGCCGTTGCAGAGCTGGCCGCGGCCTGTATCGTTGTCGTTCCTCTGTTGGCAGGCAGCGGCACGCGCCTGAAAATCCTCGAGGCGTGGGCCGCGGAGCGTGCCGTCGTTTCGACCCCGATAGGCGCTGAAGGTCTGGGCGCTCGTGACGGCGAGCACATCGTCATCGCCGGACCGCCGGACGAGTTCGTAAACGCCGTTTCGCGCCTTCTTGCCGATCCTGGAGCCCGGGCGCGCATCGGCGCGGCGGGCCGCCGTCTGTTCGAGGAACGCTACACGTGGCAGCGGGCGTGGGCTGCCCTAGAATTATAGAAATGCGTTACGAGACACCATCAGCGTGCGTTTTCAGCTCCGGCCTATACTGAAAGCAATCTGGATGCTCTTCTCTGTGGATGCGCACGCCATCGGGCGGCACCTTGCGGGCAATGAAGTGTATGTCCGAAGCCTGCTGGAGGCTTTCGATGCCGTCGATAGGTCATCTGAGTTTATAGCGTATGTTTCGGATCGCGATGCGGCGGGCGGCATCCCGCGGCGGTTCCGCGCCGAATTCGTATCCGCTGATCCGTTTGTGCGGCTGGGCTACGACCTGCCTCGCCGCATTCGTGCGGACCGCCCCGATCTTATCCACGTCCAGTACACTGCGCCGCTCTTCTGTGCAGCGCCCATCGTGGTCAGCGTGCACGACGTCAGCTTCCTTCATCACCCCGAGTACTTCACGAGAGCCCGCTGCGCGCAGTTGCGTCTTACTGTGAGGCGCACCGTGGAACGCGCCGCCCGCATCATCACGGACAGTGAGTTTTCGCGCAGAGCAATCGCGCGCGCATATTCTCTGGACCCGGATCGCATCGCCGTGATTCCCATTGCAGCCGCGCCCGGTTTCCGCCCGATCCAGCGCGAGCGCGCGCGGGAATACGTGAAGCGCGCCTTCGGCATCGCCGCGCCGTTCATCTTCAACGTGGGGGATCTGCAGCCGCGGAAGAACCAGTTGGGACTTGTGGAGGCGTTCGCCTCCATGCTCAGTTCACATCCTGAACTGAAACACCATCTGGTGCTGGCGGGCCAGGACCGCCTCGGTGCAGCGTCCATCCGCCGAGCCGCCGAGCAGAGCGGCTTTGAAGAGCGCATTCACTTCACAGGTTTCGTCTCTGACGGCGATCTCCTGCAACTCTACAATGCCTGCGAGTTCTTCGTATTCCCATCCTTTTACGAAGGTTTCGGCATGCCGGTGCTTGAGGCCATGGCCTGCGGCCGCGCGGTAGCATGTTCGAATTCGTCAGCGGTGCACGAGGTGGCGGACGCGGCAGCGCTGCTCTTCGACCCGCACTCTAAGGAAGAAATCGTCAGGGCCATGCTGGACCTCGCGCTCGACGCCGAGCTCCGCGCTCGCATGGAGCGGCTCGGCTTGCAGCGTGCCGCGCAGTTTAGCTGGAAGCGCACGGCTGAGAGTACGCTGGAGATTTACAGGGAGGTCGCGGAGAGCCGGTCCGTAAAGGCGCGCGTTCGTGCCGCCGCCGGCCCCGTATCATAGAGCATCATGGTCGTCGCGCTTCTGCTGCTCCTGGCCGCGCCCGCCGACCGGCCGGCGGCAAATGCAACAGCGGCTGCTGCCCCGGCGCTGTTCGCGTCCGAGAGCCTGCTGTACACGCTTAACTGGCCCACGGGACTCAGCCTCGGCGAAGGCCGCATGCGCGCCACGCACGACGGCGGGGAGTGGCGTTTCGAGCTTGGTCTCGACGCCTCGCTTCCCGGGTTCGAGATAACCGATTCGTTCCGCTCTACCGCGGCCGGCGAGTTCTGCTCCACCGAGTTCGTCAAACAGTCTGTTCACGGGCCGCGCCGCGCCAGCGAAACCACCACTTACGATTCCGAAACCGGCATCGCAACGCGTGAGACCGCCAATGGCGGCGGCAAGAGCGAGATGCGGTTCTCCGGCTGCGCGCGGGACGCGCTGGCGTATCTTTACTTCCTGCGCCACGAACTCGCGCACGGCCGCATCCCAGCGCCCCAGACGGTCTATTTCGGCGCGCCCTATACGGTGAAGGTGGGCTATGGCGGGGAGCAGAGCATCCGCGTCGGAGATAAGCCGTACACGGCCGACCGCGTTATCGCTTCGTTCAAGGGGCCGGCCTCTTCATCCACCTTCGAGATGTTCTTCGCGCGCGACGCCGCCCGCACGCTCCTGCTCGTCCGCGTGCCGTTCTCGCTAGGCACGTTCTCCATGGAATTAGCCCGCTGAGCATGCGCGTCGCATTCTTCTCGCCTATGCCGCCGGCGCGATCGGGGATCGCGGATTACTCGGATGCGCTTGCCGGCGAGATGAAGAAACTGATCCGCCTGGAGATCTTCTCCGAAGCGCCGCGCGAGTTCGACGCCTCCGGGTTCGACATAGCCGTGTACCAACTCGGCAACAACCCCTACCACGGGTTTGTGTACGAGACCGCGCTGGCGCACCCCGGCGTCGTAGTGCTCCACGAGGCGAATCTGCACCACCTGGTGAAACATCTCACGGTGGACCGCGGCGATTGGGACGCCTACGAGCGCGAATGCGAGTACGACGGAGGCGCGGCGGCGCTCGAACACGCTCGGCAGGCGCGCGCGCTCGTCGCCGGCCCGGACTACACCGGGGTGCCCATGCTGCGGCGCGTGCTCGAAAACGCACGCGGCGTAATCGTCCATAGCCAGTACATGGTCGACGAAGTGCGCCGCGCCGGTTTCGAGGGGCCGCTCGTTCGCATTCCGCACGGGGCCTGGCTGGCGGAGGCGGATCGTTGGCTCTGGCGCGACCGCCTGGGAGCCGGCCCGAAGGATTCTCTGATCGGCTTGTTCGGTTTTCTGAAACCTTACAAGCGCATCCCGGAAGCACTTCGCGCCTTCCGCCGCCTGGTCCGGCTCGAACCACGCGCGAAAATGATCCTCGCCGGCGAGCCGCACCCGGATCT
>JBLNBX010000196.1:0-3802 GCA_050260275.1 bacterium | reverse complement strand
TCGCCTGGAAAGCGCAACAACGGCTGCACAAACGCTACCAAGCAATGGCTGCGCGCGGCAAGAACAAGAACCAGATTGTCGCCGCACTGGGACGAGAACTGCTGGGGTTTATCTGGGCGATCGGCGCCGTTCCGGCCGGGTGGCAATTGCGACGGGCGGCTCCGGCGGGAACACTCGACGGCCCGCGCGTAAAGAAAAAGGCCGGCTTCCCTCCTGCGGAGGAAAGCCGGCCTGAAAACCAAACCAAATCCCTCAAATCGCGAGGGACTTGACAGGTCGCTCCATATCAGAACATGAACTTCACGCCGAGGCGGCCGGAGAATCCCGGGTTGAAATTGTCCGCCCAGCCGAAACGCGGGTCGAGCGCGCCGGCCGGGGTGGAGGCGTCGGGCGTGGCGGCGATCATCGCCTTTAATCGTAGCCGTTCCGCAGATCGACATTCTTCATGTTGATGCTCGAACTGCGGATGCGGTAGCGGTTGTAGAAGTTGTAGGTGTACCGCGACGTCTTCTGGTTGAAGAGGTTCTGCGCGTTGAATTCGAACCGCATGCGCTTGCTCTCCGTGATCCTCACCTCGTGCGCGACCAGCAGGTCCGTCTGGCTCAGGATGGGAGTGCGGCCCATGTCGCCGCGGCCGTTGACGAAGATCGGGACGTTCTGGACGTCCTGAACATAGGTGCTCATGGGAGTGCCGCTGCCGGCGAAGAAGAAGCCGCCCATCTCGGTGTCGCCTAGCTTGCTGGGCAGCGTGTAGGAGCCGTACAGCTTGAAGACGTGCGGGCGGTCCGACGCGAGCCGGCCGGTGACGTCCAGGTTGCCGTGGGAGTCCCAGGAATAGAAGTCGAGGTCATAGGCGCGGCTGGCCGAAGTGCCCGGGCGGTACACCGTGCCCGAGATCTGTTGCGAAACCGCGCTCACGCGGTAGGTGCCCGCGGGGGCGATCTCATCCGAGTTCTGCAACCCGGCGTAATTTCCCCACAGGCGGCTATAGACGTAACTGCCGCTGGCGAGCCAGCGCTGCGCGAAGCGGCGCGTGAACGACAGTTCCATCGCGTCGTAGACGCGCTTGGCGCGCGGCAACGGGAACGACGGCGTCGCGGTGCTCGGCGAGCTCATCTGGGCGAGACCCTGCCCGGGGTTGCCGTAGATGTATACCTCGGAGCCGTTGATGAGAGTCCCGATGTCCTCGATCGTGTTCCGCAGTGAGTTGTGCGTGTAGCGCCCGGCGACCACCAGGCTCGGGTTGAGCTGCCATTCGACACCGGCATTGGCGAGCCAGGAGCTCATCGGCTTAATATTCGGGTCGACCGAGCCGGAGCCGAAGGCGGGGATGCGCCAGTCCTGGAAGGTGGTCGGCCACAGGTTGTTACCGGGCAGATTGCCGTTGCCGAGTTTCAGGACGACATTGGGATCGATGCTGTCGAGCGGGCGGTAGTAGGTCCGCCAAACGTCGCCGCCGAAGGTGCCGCGGGCGAGCTCGTATTTCACCCAATCATAGAAACGGCCCCAGCTTCCGTAGAGCTTCACCTTGCCGTCGCCGAACAGGTCGTAGCTGGCGCCGAGCCGCGGAGCGATCTTCGAACCCCAGCCGAACTCGAACGCATATTCCTTGATGTCGCGGCGGAAGGACGGGATGACTTCCTTCTCCAGCCGGAGGCCGACATCGAGGCTCAGGCGGCTTCCGATTCTCCAGCGGTCCTGGAAGTAAATGTCGTCGATGGTGCCGCCGGTGGACCCCTTGGTGCCGATATCGTCGAGCTGGTAATACCCGTACGTGCCGCGCGCCTCTTGCCCGTCGGGTAGCGCGAGGGCCGTGTTCCAATACAACGTAATGTACCCGCCGCCGGGATAGCTGTTGTCCACCTTGTTTATGTTCTTTTGGCGGCCGATGCCCACCTTGACGTCGTGCGTGCCGCCCAGCCTGACGAATTTGCTGAAATCCGCCTGAATGAGATTGCGGGTCGCAAGATCGAAGAGCGTGGTTTGGACGCGCGGGATGGTCGTGAAGCCCTTCGGCTGCGCCAGTTCCGCCGGGATGCCCGGAATATCCGTGGACGGCTGGCCCCACTCGATGGCGCTCACGTTCGGCACGCCGAGCGCTTTGTAGTTGTCCCAGAAGCGGGCGGCCTTGATGCTCAAGAGCGACGTCGTCGTGATGGTCCAATCCAAATTGAGGGTGTAGTTCGATTGCGGGGTGAAGTACCCGCGCCTCTGGTTTGCCAGGATCGACGCCGCCGAGCTCGTGACCTGGTTGCCGAGTCCGTTGTACGACGCGATGACGCCCTGCGCGCTCGACGGCGTCCAAAGAAAGCCGGCTGTGGCGCGGAGGTTCCGCGTAATGTCGGCCGAAAGCTTGTTGTAAGCCTGCCAGTATCGCGCGTCCTGGGTGAGGGTGACCGGCGTGAAGTCGGTGGCCAGGTAGTCCGACGTGCGGCTCCGGAACTGGGGCGATGCCGCACTGAAGAAATACAGACGGTTCTTGATGAAATAGCCGCCCAGCGAGTAGCCGGCCTCGTGGGTGCTGTCCTGGTTCTTGTGGTCCTGCTGGTAGGTCACGGTCGTAAGGTCGACCGGATTCATGAAGAGCCGCTTCACGGGGCCGGCGCCCAGGGCGTTGCCGTAATAGTAATAGTGGACATCGCCGTGGAAGGCGTTGCCGCCCGAACGCGTGATGGCGCTGATGACGCCGCCGAGCGCGCCGCCGTACTGCGCCTCGATTCCGCCGGTCTTGACCTGCACTTCCTCGAGGATCTCGAACGCCGCGTTCTGGTGCGACTGGCCCTGGATCAGCGAGTTCGTCGAAAGCCCGTCCACGTTGAACTGGTTCTCGGAGCCGCTGGCGCCGTTGACCTGGATGCCGCCCTCGACGACTTCGCCGCTGAGGACCGAGGGCGACGAATTCGCGAGCGACTGGAAGGTGCGGCCCTTCGGGATCCGGCTGAATTCCTCCTGCGTGACGTTGTGGCCGACCGCGGTGGTCGTGGTGTCGATCAGACTCGCCGTGGCGACGACTTCGACCGTCTGCTGCGTGCCGCCCACCTCCATCTGCGCGTTCGCGTTGATGACCTTGCCCGCGACGACGATCACGTCGCCGTACTCCACCGTCGTAAAGCCGGAGGTCTCGAATTTCACGGAATAGCGGCCCGGGTCGAGGTTGCGGACGATATAGGCGCCCTCCTGGCCCGTGGCCGTGGTGTAAACGCGGTTGGTCGTTTTGTTCGTGATCGTGACGTTGACGTCCGGCAGCACCGCTCCGGTCGAGTCGGTCGCGACGCCTTTCAACTCGCCCACCCGCTCCTGGGAAACCCCGGCGAGTGAAAACAGCAGTAGCGCACAGGCTACACGCCCCATACGTTGCATGGATCGGCTCCAGTTTTTTGAATTGAAGAGAGACAGGCACCCGCCGGCTTGGCCGGCGCACAATCCCCTCTGTCCCCGCGGGGTCCCCTTTACCAGAAGGAGCGCTAGCAGCGCCCTCCCTCCCCGCGGCTAATCTGGCAAGCCTGTAGCACGTCGCATACCAAACTGGGAATCCAACCAACGCTTCAGTTTGGCTGGCCGCTGACGCCGGGGGGCTATTGTTTACGGGGTTTACAAAAAAAGACTACGGTTTTCTGTATTGGTGCGTGCACAAAAAAAGGGGCCTCGGGAAGAGGCCCCTTTGGAGAACCGAACTGAGTTCCTAGTCATTATGGAGCGACCAGCCGCCGTTTCGCAGTAGCGCGGGTTACGCTGCGAAGAGGTGAATCCAGCGGCGCAGAGCCGCATACGAAAGGAACTGGTCGCTCATGTCTAAAGTACT
>JBLNBX010000195.1:0-18928 GCA_050260275.1 bacterium | reverse complement strand
AAGGGGCCGATCTCGGCTCTGAAGCTGTTCGAGCAGCAGCGAAGCCGCCGCGCGCTGGTGTGTCTTCTGCTGGCCATCCTCGAACTCGTGAAGCTCCAGGCGCTGACGCTGACGCAGGAGGAGACCTTCGGTCCGATCGCGCTCCGCAAGCACAAGCGCTTCGACGAAGTGCTGACGAGCGAAGACGGGCTGGCAGATATCGACAAGGACTACAACTGACGAGGCATGGAAGAACGGACACTGGAAACGGAAGTCAGTACAGAGGAAACGGCTGTCGCCGAACCGGAAGTGGAGACGGGCGCGCTTCAGTCTGGCGCGGACTCTAGGGGCTGCGAGCCAGCCGCGGGCCAGGAGCCTGGCCCACAAGCCCCGCCCGCTCCACTCGGTGGGCCTGCATCGCACCAGCAGGCGGCCGAGTGTCCAAACGAAGCTGGTGCCGGGAATGGATCGCCCGACGAACCTGCCGGGGAAGCAACACCTACGCCTCAAGAAGCGCCATTCATGCAGCTCACACCCGCGCCTGCCGGCGGCATCGAGCTGGCTCCTGAACAACCAGAGCAGACCCCGGCGCCGCAGGCCGCAGCCGGGACCGCTGAACAGCCAGCGCTGACTCCCACGGACGATCCCGCACTGCGAGCCGTTGTCGAGGCCATCGTCTACGTCACGGAGGAGCCGGTAACCGCGCGGCAGATCGCCGAGGTGGTGAAACGGCCCGAAGCCGAGGTGAAGGCGGTGCTGGCGTCGCTGGTAGAGGCCTCAGCCGCACCCGATCGCGGCATCGCCGTGCGCGAGATCGCGGGCGGCTACAAGATGGCCACCAAGGCCGAGCACCACGAGATCCTGCGCGCCTTCGCGCGCAGCCTCAAGCCTCCGCTCAAGCTTTCGCTGGCGGCGCTCGAGACGCTCGCGACCATCGCGTACAAGCAGCCCATTACCGCCCCGGAGATCATGGAGATTCGCGGCGTGCAGGGTGCGGGCGTGCTCAAGACGCTCCTCGACCGCAAGCTCATCCAGACCGCCGGGCGGAAGAACGTGGTCGGCAAACCCATCCTGTACCGGACGACGAAGGAGTTTCTGGTCCAGTTCGGCCTGAAGGATCTGAGCGAGCTTCCGACGCTGAAGGAATTTGAGGAGCTGAACCGGCTGGCCGCGAGCGAGCCCGGCGCAGATGCTCCTGACGAGCCGCAGGCGAAGGCCGCGAACCAGCCCCAACCCGGCAAGTCGGACGAATCCGGCGCTGAATCCGCGTCCCGGCCGGAGGCGGAAGCCGCATCCGATCCCGCGATGAACGCCGGCGCCGGAGCGGAGGCCGCGAGCGAGCCTGAAACCGAACCCGCGGCCGGACCCGAAGCGAGCGATGCCGGCGCGGCGAGCGCGAACGCCGCAGGCAATTCTGTAACTAAAGCCGCGCCCGAGCGCGAAGAGGCCGCGCCCGAGCCGGCCCCGGAGGTGGCGAGTGCCCCAGGAGCGGCTCCAGAAGATTCTGGCGAACGCGGGAGTGACGAGCCGGCGGAAAGCTGAGCAGCTCATCCTTGAAGGCCGCGTACTGGTGAACGGCCAGGTTGTAACCGAATTGGGCGCTAAGGCGGACGCCTCGCGCGACCACATCAAGGTGGACGGCAAGCTGCTAAAGCGGCCGCGCGGGCACGTCTATGTCGCGCTCAACAAACCTCGCGGGGTTGTAACGACGGTGAGCGACCCGCAAGGCCGGCCTACAGTCATGGAGTTCCTCAAGGGCGTGAAAGAGCGCGTGTACCCTGTGGGCCGGCTCGATTACGCAAGCGAAGGCCTGCTGCTGCTCACCAACGACGGCGAGTTCGCACACCGTGTGATGGCCGCTGCGACGCACCTCGAAAAGGTTTACCTGGTGAAGGTGAACGGCCTCCTCTCTCCCGAACAGGAGGACCGCTTCCGCTCGGGAGTTCCGCTGGGCGGAAGGCGCACCGCTCCGGCCGGACTGCGGCTCGCGCGCCGCGCCACCAACCCCTGGTACGAAGTGAAGCTCACCGAGGGACGCCATCATCAGATACGCCTCATGTTCCGCAGCTTCGGCCGTCTGGTGGAGAAGATCAAGCGCGTGAAGATCGGCTTTCTCGAACTCGGCGCCCTGAAGCCGGGCGAGTACCGGCATCTGACGCCGGCCGAGGTGGCTCGTTTCCGTCGGATACTGAAGTTAGATGGACATTCAGGAGCTGCTTCTTAGCGCGAAGAGTATCGCGGTCGTAGGATTGTCGAGGCGGGTGTCGCGTCCGAGTTACGGCGTCTCAGAATACATGCAGCGGCACGGCTACCGCATCATACCAGTCAACCCGAATGAGACCGAAGTGCTGGGCGAGAAGGCCTACCCTGACCTCGACTCGGTGCCCATCAGCGTCGATATAGTCGACGTGTTCCGCCGTCCCGAGTTCGTGCCGGAGATAGTGGATGCCGCTATCCGCATCGGCGCGAAGGCTGTGTGGCTGCAGGAAGGCATAGTCCACGATGAGGCCGCGGAGAAGGCACGCGCGGCGGGCATCTTCGTGGTGCAGGACCGCTGCATTCTCAAGGAACACCGGCGCCTGAGGCAAGCGCAGCAGGACCGGCCGGCGATGGGCTGAGAGCAGCCTGCTGCAGCGTGGAGCGGCGCTGTGCGCGCCCGGCACGGCGGCAGTTCTATGCAACGCATCGCCGCCCCGCCTCGTAAACTGTATTTAGACTTAATTCGGGAGGCCGACAATGCGCTACCGCGCTGTTGTGTTGTTTTTTGCGGCTCTGTCGCTGGCGTCTGCCGACACGCTGACGCTCCGCAGCGGCCGCGTAGTTGAGGGCTCGTTTTTAGGAGGCAGCGCGCGCCAGGTGCGCATGGCTGTCGGGGATCGCGTTGAAACATTCGACGTAGGCGACATCGAAAGTATCCGTTTCGAGAGCAGCCAGCCCACGACGGTCGTCCCGAGCGCTCCCGTCGTCACCAGTCCGGTGCAGGCGGCCGCGGCCCAGTCAACGCCGGAGCCGCAGCGCGTGCAACTGACGCCGGCACCTGCGGCCACCCCGCAGGCTGCAACGGCCAGCACCTCTTTGCCGGCCAACGCTAGTATCCCCGCCGGCACGCAGATCACGATCCGCATGATCGACGACGTCGATTCCCAGGTCGCGCAGGTCGGGCAGACCTTCCGCGCGTCAGTTGACGATCCCGTGATGGTGGGCGGGAACGTCGTGATCCCGCGCGGCGCTGACGTCATCACGAAACTGGTGGATCTGAAGGACCCGAACAAGCTCAGCGGCGGCGGACAACTCACGCTGGACCTGGCCGCGGTGGAGGTTAGCGGCCGGATGGTGGACGTCGTCACTGAGGCCGTCACGCAGGCCGGAGAATCGCGCACCGGAAACACGGCTAAGGTGATCGGCGGCACCGCGGCGCTTGGCGCGATCATCGGCGCTATCGCCGGCGGCGGCAAAGGCGCGGCTATCGGAGCGGTCAGCGGAGCGGGCGCCGGAACCGCCATCCAGGTTGTGACGCAGGGGCCGCGCGTGCGCGTGCCATCGGAGACCCGCCTTACGTTCACGCTGCAGGCGGCGTTGGACGCCAGGTGACGGCCGTCGCCGCTGTTGTGCTCGCCGCAGCGGCCGCTGGGTTCGCTCCGGCAAAGAGGGTTGTCGAAGGCAATCCGGATAGCGCCGTCCGCGTGATCGCCTATGAGAGCCTGGCCTGCGGCGACTGCGCCGTGTACCGCCGCATGCTCGATGAGGTCCTACTGCCGAAGTACGGCGGCCGCGTCGCATTCGAACACCGCGATTTCCCGCTCGAAAAACAGCCATGGTCGCGAGACGCGGCCGTGGCCGCCCGCTACATCGAGGAGGCTGCACCGGAGCAGGCCGTGGCGTTCCGGCGCGACATATTGGATGCGCGCAGGCAGATAACGCCCGAATCGCTCCAGTCCTGGATCGCCGCATGGGCCGCTGCGCGCGGCATGGATGCGGCGAAGGTCACGGCGGCGATCGCCGACGATCGCTACCGGGCGCTCGTCGAGCGCGATTTGCAGGACGGCATCGCGCGCGGCGTCGCGAAGACGCCCACAGTGTTCGTGGACGGGACACCGTTCATCGAGACGTTCACGGTAGAGGAGATCTCTAAAGCCATAGACGCGGCGTTGGCGGCACAATAGTCCTCATGGATGTCGCCATCGTCACGGGGGCGAGCCGCGGAATCGGGCGCGGAATCGTGAAGGAACTCGCGCGCACGCACAAGGTCATCGGCACCTACAAAGAGCGGCGCGACGCGGCCGAGTCGCTGAGAGATGAAACCGGGGCCGACATCTTTCAGTGCGATCTTGCCTCAGCGGAGGATCGCAAGGCGCTCATCGAGTATGCCCGCGAGCGGTACGGGCGGCTCGACTTTCTGGTGAACAACGCCGGCATGGCCCCGCGCGAGCGGCGCGACATACTCGACGCCACCGAAGAGAGCTTCGATGAGCTGATAGCGGCGAATCTGAAGGGACCCTACTTTCTGACACAACTCGCGGCGCGGTGGATGGCCGAGCGCGCGGAGGGGCGAATCGTGTTCGTGACGTCGATATCGGCCTACACGGCATCATCGAACCGCGGGGAGTACTGCGTGTCGAAGGCGGCCCTTAGCATGGCCGTGGCGTTGTGGGCGCAGCGCCTCGCGGGCTGCGGCGTGAAGGTGTTCGAGATACGCCCGGGCATCGTGCGCACGGACATGATCTCGCAGGTGGAGAAGCTCTACGACGAGCGCATTGCCGGAGGGCTTCTTCCGCAGCGCCGCATGGGCGAGCCGAAGGATGTCGCGCTCGCCGTTCGCGCCATCGCCGATGGTTTGCTCGATTACTCCACCGGCCAGGTGCTGAACGTGGACGGCGGTTTCCACCTGCGGAGCCTGTAGTTTCGGTAGGATTGCGCGCCCTGCATGGGCGCTGAGAGACGCCTTTTCAATGGCTCTGGAGCTCAATTCGCAGGGCTGAAGCCCTGCGCGGGCTCAAGCCCGCCCCCCAAGAAGCGCTGTAGGGCTGCACCTCCACCACGGCGCGAGCGCGTTTACAGCCCCGGAAGGGGCGGCAGATAGTAGCCCACGGCGCAAGCCGTTGGGATCTCGACCATCTTGGGAGCAAGCCCCGGAGGGGCGAAAGACATTGGAACGGCAATATGCTACGCGCATCCTTGCGCCCCTTTCAGCGGCTGCCTGAGTTTCGCGAGGCCGGCACCTATTTCGCGGGGCCTTGCGCCTTGCGGAGGTAGATATTCCCGTTCATGTTGCTGAACTGGTACTCGGGACCGCCGCCGTTGATGCTGCCGTAAAACAACCTGTCGATCTTCACCCGGTACTTGTTGACCTTCACCTCATCCTTGCCCTCGCGGCTGCGGTTCGCCTCTGGCGACGCCTTCGCCACAATGTCGAAATCGCTGTACAGTTCGCCGCGGTCCGTTTTCACCTTGACGTCGCACTTCACGTCAGGCGGCAGAGTCACGTCGATTTTCCCGTTCAAGGAGCTGAACGCCATAGGCTTGTTCGGCGCCACTCGGCTGAACTTGCTAAGCACCGCGCCGTTTAGTGCATGGGCTACTGCCGCTCCGGAGATATCCGTGAGCGTGACGGTGCCGTTGATGGTTTCGGCGTTGATCTCGCCATCGATGCCTTCCACCGAGATGTTCCCGTTCACGCTATTCAGCCTGACCGAGGTACGCACCGGCACCTGAATCTGAATATTAGTCAGACGCATCACCGGCCCGCTGATCCTCACGACGTTGTTCTCTTCTTCGATACCGACATTCGTCGTGATGCGGCGCAATCCTTCGGTCTCTTTTGCCGTCTGGCGCCTGCTGCGCCCTCCGGATTCCGTGATAACGACAATCTCGTCACCGTTGTAGCCCTTCACGCTGATCGTCCCGTTCACCAGCGTGACTCTCAGTTGCGCCGGCTGCGACGGATCAGTCAACCGCACTACCACGCGGTCCGGCTGCGCGAGCAGCGGCAGCGCCGCCGCGGCCAATACCAATCCGATTCTCCTCATCTCGCGGTCGCTCCCCACTTACTTCTCTTCAAGAACCTGTAAAGGTGACGTTCCAGCGCGTGCACGCGCCCGCTGCCCGCTGCGTCGAGCACCTCCGCGCCGCCGTCAATGTTCCTCGCATGGTAGACGCCGGAGATGCCCTCAACGCGTGCGCCGCCATCGTTGATAGCCCGCAGGAGCACGGCCGCCTTCGGCGCCGCCTGTATCTCGAAATCGAATCGTACCCTGTAGCCGCAGCCTCCCCGGCCCTGCGCCCGCGCTCCCCGTCGCGGCAGTTGGCCGAGTTCTCGTCCGCACCTGCCGCCAGCGGTACGGACACACCTGTAGCGGCCAGAGCCAGTCTCAGCACTTGCGAACCCCTCTATCAGAACTGCTGGAGCCCCCAGTTCGCGCGCTCGCGAACGTAGCGGTTCGTTTCCGGATTGTGCTCGATTTCCCGGAGCACACTTTGAGCCTGCGTTACCCGCGCTTCGACCGCCAGGTCGATAAGCGCGAGCTGCACCAGCGGCGATTGCGGCGCGGCCAGCGCATCCACGATGCCCGCCCGCACCTCCGGCTGCTCCGAGTACCGCCTCAGCGCGTCGATCGCCGCCAGCCGCACGTCCACGCTGGTGTCGTACTTCACGGTGTGTAGCAGCGCCTGCAACACCTCGCGGTCGGGTCCTTCGACGCGATTGCTGTAGCTCACGCCTCGCAGCCGCTCCGTTGCCGACTGCTGCTGCAAGAGCGACAGAGCCACCATGCGCTGCGTCTTCATCACTTCGTCCTGAAGCTGAGCGATCTCGGCGCTCCGCGCCCCGCCAGCCATGTGGTAGCCGCCAACCAGCCCGGCCGCGACGCACACTACCGCTACGCCGAACTGGAAGGCTGGTCTCATCGAAACGAAACTGAACCAGCCGCGCCGGCGAGGCCGGTCGGACTGCTCGGCCCCGGAGCGGTAGGCGCGGATCAGGTCCGTCACCCGGTTTCGCAGCGCCGGGCTGGGCCGCTCGTCCGGCCACGCGTCGAGGCGCGCCCACATGGCCACGTCCTCGGCGCAAGCCTCGCAGCCGGCCACGTGCGCGTCCATCTCCGCGGTGCGCTCTCCGGCGGCGTAATCGGCGAACCGCTCCTGAAACTGAGCGCAGTTCATGCCACCTTGCTCCTTGCGAGCCTCTCGTAGGCTTCGCGAAGCTCGCGAACGGCGCGGTGTATCCGCACCTTCACAGTCCCCACCTCGCAGCCGAGCAGACGGGCAACCTGCTCGTACTTGAGATTCTGGTAGCGGGTCAGGACCAGCAGTTCCCGTTTGTCCTCGGGAAGCGCGGCCATGGCCCGCTTGAGCAGTTCCGTCTCCTCGTTTGCCGCGACAGACGCATCCGGCGGCGGAGCCGAATCCCTGTGCAGCTCTTCGTTTTCGAGCGCCACCTCACGACCGTCCTTGCGGGCCTGGTCGATGCGCGCGTTGCGCGCGATGGCGTAGAGCCACACTGTAAACGGCGTCCCGTCCTTGTACGTCTGGCGAGAGCGCATAATCCGGAAGAAGACTTCCTGCACCAGGTCCTCCGCCGTTGAACGAGCGCAAGTCATGCGCAGGAAGTAGTTGAACAGCCGGGCGTGATGGCGCTCGAACAAGACTCCGATGCCGCGGAGGTCGCCCTCCCGGGCGTCGCGCATCAGTTCCTCGTCCGGCGCCGATATCATCGCCTGGTCTCTTCCGTGCCTCGCCTTCTGTCTAAGAAAACCGGGCAGGGCGCGAAAGGTTACACGAAACCGGCCCGCGGCTTACTTCTGCACGGTCAGCTTCAGGATCGTAAGCGAATGAGCCGGGAACGTGAACTGGAAACCGTTGCCGGCGCGCTCGAGGGTGGCCTTCCTAACCGTCGGCCGCACCTTCTTGTCGTCGCCGAATGTGTGCGTGGCCTTGAGGTCCGGATAATTCATCTGCCAGACCTCGGCCGAAGCCGCCAGCTTGCCCGTCTGGTTCTCGATGCTCGTGACTATGTCTTTGTCCTTGCTGCGATTAAGCACGTTCAGGTACAGCGTGCCCGACTTTGCGTCGTACGTAGCCGAGCTGTCCAGATAGCCGAGCGGCGGGCGGTTGTCCACTTGGTACGTCGGCGAGGAGACGAACAGGTCCAGCGACACGTTGCCTTTCTGCTTGGCGTATTCGGCGATTGGGAAGTAGATGGGCTGCAGGAACAGGCCCTTCTCGTTCGTGAAGATGGGCGCGATGACGTTGACGATCTGCGCGTAGTTGGCCATCTTCACCGAGTCGGCGTGCCGGATGAAGGAGTTGAAGAACATGCCCATCGCGAGCGCGTCCTCGAAGTTGTAGATCTCCTCCAGGCGCGTCGCGCCGGTGGCGTGCTCGCTATCGCCGCGCGCGCGGTACCAGACGTTCCACTCGTCGTAGGCGATGTAGATCGGCCTCGGATTCCGCCGTCCGGACCGAGCCGCGCGGATCAGCCCCTCGACGACCTCGATGCGCTCGTCTATGTCATGCGACGCGGCCAGGAACCGCTCCAGGTCGTTCGTTTCGTTGCCGATATACGTGTGCAGAGAAATGTAGTCGATCTCGTCGCGCAGCGCCTGGATGACGGCCCGGTTCCAGCCGATCCAGTCCGCGCCGGGTCCGAACGCGCTGGAGCCGCTGGCGATGATCTTGATCGACGGGTCCACGCGCCGCATGGCCTTAGCCGCTTCGAGGGCGAATTTCGTATAGTCCTCTGCGTTCTTATGGCCGAGCTGCCAGGGGCCGTCGATTTCGTTCCCCAGGCCCCAGATCTTCACGTTGTACGGCTTGTCGCGGCCGTTCTTGCGCCTCTGTTGGGCCCAGTACGTCGGACGCGACTCGTTCGTGTACTCGATCCACTCGCGCGCGTCCTCAACCGTGCCCAGGCCAGCGTTGATACAGATGTACGGTTCGACGCCGAGGCGTTCGCAGTATTGCAGGAACTCGTCGGTGCCGAAACGGTTCGACTCCAGCGCGCCCCAGGCGCCCTCGGCGCGCACCGGGCGCTGGTCTTTAGGGCCAATGCCGTCCTTCCAGTTGTACCCGGAGACGAAGTTGCCGCCGGGCCAGCGCAGGATCGTGACGCCAAGTCCCTTGATGGCCTCCATTACGTCCTTGCGGTAGCCGTTGGCGTCTGAGAGCGGGCTGTTCTCTTCATACAGGCCGCCGTAGATACAGCGGCCGAGATGCTCGGCGAAGCTGCCGAAAAGACCCGGGTCAACTTCACCAATGGTGCGATCGACATCAACTTTGATGCGCGCCTGGGGGGCGTCTGCGGCAAACGCCGCGCCTGCCAGGGCGAAAGCGGCGAAGATGAGGGAGCGCTTCATAACATCGGACATCTTAGTACGGATAAGGACCGTTCCGCTTCAGGCCCCGGTTGCCGTGTCGAGCGGCCCCTAAACCGCCACGTGCGTGCTCTTGGGGTTCAGGTAGCCCAGCCTGTCCGCTTCCGCAAGCAGTTCGTTCCGGAAGCGCGGATGGGCAATCTGGATGAGCGCTTCGGCGCGCTGGCGCAGCGTCTTGCCGTGGATGTACGCCACGCCGAACTCCGTGACGACGTAGCGCACGTCCGCGCGCGACGTCACCACCCCGGCGCCCGGTTTGAGCGATGGCACGATGCGCGAAATGGAGCCGTCCTTGGCCGTCGAGGGCAGGGCGATGATCGGAATGCCGCCCATGGATCTCGCTGCCCCGCGGATAAAGTCCACCTGCCCGCCGAACCCGCTTATCGGGATGTGTCCCACCGAATCCGCGCATACCTGGCCGGTCAGGTCAATCTCGAGCGCCGAGTTCACGGCCACCATGCGATCGTTCTGCGCGATCACGAAGGGGTCGTTCACATATGCAGTGGGGTGAAACTCGAATATCGGGTTGTCATCCACAAAATCGAACAGCCGCTTCGAGCCGAGCAGGAAACCGCACACGATCTTATGCGGGTGCAGCGTCTTGCGCTCGTTCGTGATGACGCCGGCCTGGATCAGATCCACCACGCGGTCGGGCACCATCTCGCTGTGGACGCCGAGATCGGAGTGGTCCTTGAGCGCGATCAGAACGGCTTCCGGGATGCCGCCGATGCCGGTCTGTATGGTGGCGCCGTCGGGGATCAGATTCGCCACGTGCCGCGCGATGGCCATGTGCACGTCCGTGACCTCGTGGCTGTGATACTCGGCCAGCGGGTGCGAGGTCTCCACTATCACGTCGGCCTTGCTCACGTGCAGGAATGCGTCGCCGTGGATGCGCGGCGCCTGGTCGTTCACCTCGACGATGACGTGCCTGGCCACCTGCGCCGTGGTCAGCGCGATGTCCGGGCCCGTGCACAGGCTCATGAACCCGTAATCGTCCGGCCTCGAGCACTGAAGCAGTGTCACGTCGAGCGGCATCGCGCCGGAGCGGAAAAGGCCCTCAATTTCGCTTAGGAAAATCGGGATGTAGGCGACGCGGCCTTCCTGCACCGCGCGCCGCACGTTGCCGCCTATGAAAAGCGCCGTCGCGTGCAGGTGCCCCGTGTACTCAGGTTGGGTGTAGTCGGCCGAGCCCATCGTGGCCATGTGCACAAGCTCGACATCGTGCAGTTCGTGCGCGCGCGCCACCAGCGCCTTCACCAGCGCTTCCGGCTCCGAGTTTCCGTTATGTATGTGGACCCGGTGGCCGGACTTGATGATGCGTACCGCTTCCTCCGCCGTGCGAAGCTTCTCGCGATACTGCTCGACCCAACGCATACGAATGGCCAGCCCGATACTAGCTTGGCACCACAGATCCGTGGGAGCAATATCTGTTCAGGCAATCTTCGAGCGGAGTGTACTCAGCTTTCCAGGCCGCAGCGAGGCGCTCGTTTACACATTTGCCGTCGCAAGTATAGACGGCGCGGCCCAGCTCCGGGCAGTTCCGCAGTGCGGACGCAAACCCCTCGTCGGCAATGCGCGTGAGATAGGGCAGCAAGGCCTGCGCAACGGCGATGCTGGTGGACCGGCCCATGTCGGCCGTCAGGTTGGGCACGCAGTAGTGAACGATGCCCTTGTACAGATAGGTAGGCTGCGCGAGCGTCGTCGGCCGGCTGGTCTCGAAACACCCGCCCTGGTCGATGGCGACGTCGATCACCACCGAACCGGGCCGCATCGCCTCCACCATCTCCTTCGTTACTATGTGGGGCGTCCGGCTGCCGGCGATGTAGACCGCGCCGATGGCGACGTCGGCGTCTGCCACAGCCTCGGCGATCGATTCCGGCTCCGCGAGCGCCGTCGCGGCGTTCGGCAGGTGCTCCAGCACGCGGCGCAGCTTGTCGGTGTCGATGTCCAGCACCGTCACCCGCGCGCCGGCCGTCACCGCCGCCCGCGCCGCCCAGGAGCCCACCGTGCCCGCGCCGAGGATCGCGATGCGCGCCGGCGGCACCCCCGGGCTCCCGCCGAGCAGTATCCCGCGGCCACCCATGCTCGACCTGAGCAGGTGCGTGGCGAGGGAAACCGTCATCTGTCCCGCGATCTCGCTCACTGCGGCCAGCACCGGGAAGCGGCCGTCCGCGCGCTGCAGAATCTCGCACCCGATCGCCGTGATCTTGTGCTCCAGCAGGGCGGGGAACACCGACGAACCGGCAACGGCCATGTGGTAGAACGCCATGATGGCCGCGCCCTCGGGACAGTTTTTCAACTCCGCAGCGCTGGGCCCCGTCACCCGCACCGTCACCGAGCACCGCCGCAGCACCTCGGCGGCGGTGTAGGCGATGTTCGCGCCGGCGCGAAGGTAGGCATCGTCGGAGAACATCGCCCCAGCGCCTGCGCCGGACTCAACCCAGACGATGTGCCCGCGTGAAGTAAGCTGCCGCACCACCGGGGGTGTCAGAGCCACGCGCCGGTCGAACGGGTTCGTCTCCTTGCAGACTCCGATGTTCATCCCGAGCGTGACAATACACCCAATTCGCGGTCTGGTGCAATACGCGTGAAAGCCGGACCAGGGGGTCCGGCGCGGACGAGGGCGTCCGCCCCACTAGAGGCGCGGGCTCGTCGGCAAGGGATCCGGACCCAGCGGTTGGGGGGGCGGACTTCGAGTCCGCCGCGGAGCTTCAGCTCCGCACGGGCCGGCTGGGATTCGCGTTGAGGTTCGTATCAGGGCACGGCTTTAGCCCCTGTGGAACGGCCTTTGGCTCGCAGGGCTGAAGCCCTGCGCGGGCTCAAGCCCGCCCCCCCGTGGGGTGCCTTGGCTCTTCGCTTTCGCCTTACCGGACTTCACACGCCATGGCGAGCCCCGGAAGGGGCGGCAGAGAGTAGCCCGCGGCGCAAGCCGTCGGGATCTCGATCATCTTGGGAGCGAGCCCCGGAGGGGCGAAAGGCATTGGACCGGCAATGCGTTGCCCGCGTTATTACGCCCCTTTCAGAGGCGGCCTGGCGGCCTCGTGATTCCTATGGCTCACGCCCGGGCTACTCTCTTTCGCCCTGCCGGGCTTGACTGCGGGCTCAACGCCCAAACACCCCGGCCTGCATGAACCCGCGAAACCGCCTCCGGCCCGCCCGCGTCCAAACGGCTTCGAGTACCAGTGGCGGCACAGCCGTGTAGAACCGCACGTTGCTGCGGCTAACCGGCGCATCGGCGTGGTGCGGCGCACGATGCGTGAGTTGTTTATACTGGGTGTTCGGTTTTCAGCACAATATGAGGCATTTAGCGGTTCTACTCGTGGCCGCCATGAGCGTTTTCGCGGCCGATTTCAAGACAGGTCAGGCGGCCCGGTTGGTCATCGGCCAGCCGACGTTCACCGAGCAGTACTACGACTCGTCGGAGTACATGCCGAGCACGCCGGAGAAGATCCTCGGCGCTGCCGGAGGCGTGGCATACGGCGGGGGAGTGTTGGTGATCGCCGACTCGAACCGGATGAACGCGTTCCCGGCCTACCCGCGCGTCCTGATCTACCGTGAGAATCTCACCCAGTGGCCGACGGCGACGCAGGAGATCCCGTTTGTAGATGGCGTCAGATGTCCCGTCTGCGTTGGAGCGGCGGACGTGATCCTCGGCAGAGTCGATGTTGACCAGGATGGCAAGCCACACTACGTGCGCGAAGGCGAGAATAACATACCTCCCTCAGCCAAGGGGTTCCGTCTTCCTATCGCAGTGGCTACCGACGGCACGCACCTGGCCGTCGCTGACACCGAGAACAACCGCGTCCTCATCTGGAATAGCATCCCGACGTCTCCGGACCAGCCCGCCGATGTTGTGGTGGGCCAGCCGGACTTTGCGAGCAGTTGTCCTAACGCGACCGGGCCCGGTGTCGCCGGTGGCAACTGCCCAGGAGACGCGAACACGCCGAATGCGAGGTCGCTCCGGGCGCCGCAGGGTGTCTGGCTGCACGATGGCAAGCTTTTTGTCGCGGACGAGAAGAACTACCGCGTGCTCATCTGGAACCGCATTCCTACCGAGAACTTCGCGCCGGCAGACGTCGTCCTGGGCGTGCCGAACTTCGAGACCTTCATAGAGCCGGACCTCACAAAAGGCGTCACTCCGACCGCCTCGAACCTGCTGAACCCCGTATCCGTGACCACCGATGGCCAGCGCCTGTTCGTGGCCGACCTGGGCCACAACCGCGTGCTGATCTGGAACAGTATTCCCACCGAGAACGGGAAGGCTGCGGACGTCGTAGTCGGCCAGCCCGATATGACCTCGTGGATATCGAATAACAGCACCAAGCTGTGCGAACCCATCGACCAGGACGCGGAGGGCAACAGCATCTATCCTCTCATGTGCGCGGCGACGCTCAATTTCCCGCGTTTCGCGCTGTCTGACGGCCAGCGGCTGTTCATTGCCGATGGCGGCAACGACCGCGTCCTCGTGTTCAACCAGATTCCACAGCAGAACGGCGCGAAGGCTGACGCCGTGCTCGGGCAGCTCGATGAGACTTCGAACATGACCTCGGACGCGGAGGTCGTAGTCGGCGAGAACATCGGCATCGTCCGCCGCTCCGCCTCCGACGCGATGCGCACGCCTACTGCGCTGGCATGGGATCCCGTGCAGCAGAATCTCTTCGTCACGGATCCTTACGACCGGCGCGTCCTCGTCTTCAGTCCTGCCGAGAATTTCCTGCCTCGCAGCGCCATTCGCAATGCCGCGAGTTTTGGCGTCTACGCGATTGGCTACGTGGAATTCGGAGGCAACATCAAGGAGGGCGAGGAGGTTGGACTCGAGATCGGAGGGATCGAGTACCGCTACAAGATCCAGGGAAACGACACCATCGTGGAAATCATCGACGAGCTTGTGGCGAAGGTGAACGCGGGAGACGGCAACCCGTACGCCATCGCGACGCCGGACTATGCCCTGAGCAGAATACTCGTGACTGCGCGTGTTTCAGGTCCCGAGGGCAACGAGATCTCGATCTCAGGCCTAACCAGCACCAACGCGAGCATCGAGGCGGTGGCGTCGGGGATCACGCTTGAGGGCGGCTATGACGCGGCCAGGATCGCCGGGGGAGCGCTGGCCTCGATCTTCGGAGAAAACCTGGCGGACCTGCCGGACGGAGTGGTGGTTCCCGCTCCGGATGTTGATCCGCTTCCCAGGGAACTGGCCGGTGTGCAGGTCTACGTCGATGGCATGCAGGCGCCGTTGCTGGCCGTCTCGCGCAATCAGATCAACATCCAGGTGCCGTTCGAGGTTCTGGACCGAACCAGCTCCAGCGCGTATGTGCGCACCCGTTACAACGACGGGAGCGTGTCGGTTACCGCGCCGCAGGCGATCCCGGTGGTGCAGGCCAACCCCGGCATCTTCGCGTACTTCGATGAGTCCGAGCCGCGGCGTGGCATCGCGCTGCACGCGAGCAGCCACGCCACTGGCACAGTCTGGCTCGAGGGACTGCCGAAGGCTGGAGATAAAGTCACCATAACGATAAATGGCCGCCAGTACTCCTACACGGCTACCGAGGAGGACGTACACCCCACCGACACCTACGTTGGACGGAATGCCATCGCTGACAAGCTGATCCAGATGATCAACGATAACGACCCGGAGGTGTGGGCGATGAAAGCCGGGCAGTTTGTGCGCATTCTTCTGCGGGCGCGCGTGGAAGGCCCGGCCGGAAACGGCATCGTGTTCGACGCCGAGTCTGAAGGCGACGTGATGGCGGGCGTCATGGGCGGCCAGGTCGTCAGGGAAGGCAGCGAGACGGAGACGGCGCAATTTGGCCTCTGCTGCGCCAATGTCGCGGGCTCTCTGGTGACTCCGGAGAATCCCGCGGTGCCCGGGGAGAACATCATCGTCTACGCGACCGGACTGGGCATGATCAAGCCGCAGGAGGCTGCCTGGGAGGTGATGACCGGATTCACCTACAAGGGAACGCCGGACAACATCGCCGTCACCCGCATGGATGCCATGGCGGGCGGCTACACCGCCAACGTGCTGTCGATGAGCATGGTGCCCGGCAGCGTGGGCCTGTACCAGGTGCTTCTGGAACTGAGTACGAACCTGCCGACCAATCCCGCGACCCAGTTGAGCGTCCAACAGAACATCTTCGTCAGCAACGTGGTGACGATTCCGGTGGTGAACCCGCGGCCGCCGGACGACGAAGAGGAAGAAGAAGAGGAGTGAGGGCGCGCCCTTCGGCGCCCAATTCTGAAGTCGAAAGGGCCGGGATCAACCTTCCCGGCCCTTCGCCCTATTTCGTCTCGTACGGTTTGTACCCGTGCTCGCGCATGAGCGCGCGCGCGATGCTCTCCGAGTGCTCCTGAACATAGAAGAAAGCGCCCACGCGGCTCGATCGGAATATGACTCCGCCGGTGTAGTGGTCGGGCTCGACAAGGTAGTCGAGCCCTGCGGCTGTCAGCACGTTTTCGAGCGCGAGGGCCTCCTTCAGGCGCTTAGCGATGTAGATCAGCACCAGCTCCTGTTCGCCGAAGAAATCGGGATCACGCCTCATGCGCGCTGGGTCCGCCTACGCCTGGTGGGCTTTGCGCCGGCGGCGGTAAGGGTACATGAACACCACACCCAGACCCCAGACGGTCAGGAGCACAAAGAGGAAACCCGTCAGATGATCCGGCGGGCGGAACCCATCGGGGAAAGGCGTCAAGCCCAGCGCCAGGCCAACTACGGCGCTCAGCGCGTGCCAGTACCAGCGCGCGCGGAACGCGTACAGCGCGATCAGCGCCAATATGAACGCGGCGCCAAAAGCCAAACCTGCAAGGATGATCTTCATGGCTCGCGACTCCTCAACAGATGATAACGCCAGAGCCTGGCCCAGGGTTTCGCGCGCCGGCCTTCGGGTTCGTATCGGGGCATTGCTTAAGGCATGGCGATAGGCCGGTCCTAAAAAATCGGGCTTTAGCCCCTGTGACGACGGCGCCTGACATCCAGGGGCTAAAGCCCTTGGATTTCTCAGCCCTTTTCGGCCCGACTGAAGTCGGGCCCTGATACGAGGCTCTCTCGTGGGTGCGCGGCGCCATCGGGGTTCGTATCAGGGCATGGCTTCAGCCATGCCGATAGGCCGCCCGTAGATACCGGGCTTTAGCCCCTGTGGCGATGGCGCTCAATTCGCACGGCTGAAGCACTGCGCTGGCTCAAGCCCGCCCCCTAGGCGCGTGTGAGCTGCTCCCGGAGCGGCCAGAAGCACCAGCGGCGGGATTGCTCTCACGCGGGCGCGGTACGATAGTCGTACTGTGGAGGAGCCATGAGAACCGCCGTTGTTCTGCTCGCGTGCGCCGGTTTGGCCTTGGCCGGTGAAACGAGACTCGGCCGGCCGCTCACGCTCACCGAACCGATCCCCGTAGCCAGGCTGCTCGAGAACCCGGATCAGTGGGTTGGCAAGACCGTGCAGGTGAAGGGCGCCATCCGCGGCGTCTGCCAGGCCATGGGCTGCTGGATGCAGATCGCCGACAGCTCGTCACCGAAGGGCATCCGCATCAAGGTGAAGGACGGCGAGATCGTGTTCCCCGCCGACTCGGTGGGCAAGACCGCGGTGGCTGAGGGCCGTTTCGCCAAGATCGAGATGACCCGCGAGCAGGCCATCGCGCAGGCGAAACACGAGGCTGAGATGAACAACCGCACGTTCGATCCGGAGTCCATCAAGGGACCCGTCACGATCTATCAGATCCAGGGCTCTGGAGCGGTGATTCTCGACTGATTAAGTTTTTCGGAGAGAGTAAGTGCTTCTAACTCGCCGTCAACTCATTGCACTGTCCGCGGCAGCTCCCGTACTCGCGCAAAGGAAGAGCGCGCCGCCACCGAATATCGTCCTGATCGTCGCACGCGACCTGGGAGCGTGGATGCTCGGCTGCTACGGAAACAAGGAGATCCGCACGCCGAATATCGACTTTCTGGCGCGCACCGGCACGCGTTTCCTGAACCACTCGGTATGCGCGCCCGCCGCCTCGGCCGGTTTCGCGACGCTTCTGACGGGCCGTGCGCCGCGCCAGCACGGCATCGCCGGCAACCTTGGCGAAGGCGGCCAGAAGGAGATTCCGGCGCAGTTCGCGAACGAAGTAACTATCTCCGGGGCGCTGTCCGCGCGTGGTTACAACTGCGGCCTCGTCGGCGTTTGGGGATTGGGGGACGATCGGGCACCCGGCCACAGCTTCAAGTTCTGGCACACCATGACCGGCGGCGGCTACAACGACCCGTCCATCAGCCGCAACGGCGACATCACGACAGAGCGCGGCTACGCACCCGAGCTGTTCACGCGGGCTGCGGTGGATTTCATAGGCCGCCAGAAAGAGGGCCAGCCGTTTTTCCTGCTGGTGAGCCACCTCAACGCGCGCCCGCCGTACGACGGGCATCCGCAGAAGTACTACGACATGTACGCCTCGACCACGTTCAACACCTCCGGCTGGGAACCGGCGGCCGCGAACGCGTCAGGCGGCAGGGAGTACCTGCGGGACATCATCGGTAACCTGCGCCGCGCCGCCGCCGGCGTTGCGGCGCTGGATGACCAGATTCCCCCCTTGCTCGAAGCCCTGGACAAGGCCAAACTGCGCGACAACACGCTCATCGTATTCACGTCCACGAACGGCGTTCTGCTCGGCCGGCACGGGCTGTGGGGCGACGGCACCGCGTCCTTCCCCGACAACATGTACGAGGAAGTGATGGTGGCGCCCTTGATCTGGAACTGGTTTGGCAAGGTTCCGCCGGAGGCGGAACGGCCCGAACTGGTTAGCGCCTACGACTTGCTGCCGTCGCTCTGCGAGGCTGCGGGCGCCCCGGCGCCGTCCGGCAGGAACCTGTGCGGCGCGAGCTACATGCAGCTGGCCGCGAACCGGCCGCTGCCGAGAGGCGGCGAGTGGCGCAACCGCGCCTTCGGCCAGATCGGCGACGCCGAAATGGCTCGCGATGGCCGGTACAAGCTGGTGCTGCGCCGCGGCGGGCAGGGTCCGAACGAGCTATTCGATTTGCGCGCCGACCCGAGCGAGAGAACAAACCAGTACGACAACCCCGAGTACGTCAGCGTGAAGGACCGCCTGACCGCGGAACTCGCCGCCTGGCGGAATCAGCACGGCAAATAGTCAATGCCCGAATGGGGCGGCCCGGCCAGGGCGGACGGCAGCGGGGCTAGCATGGATTCAGAGAGGGGCCATGCGATCGTACCGCCGTACCGCCTTATTCGCCGCGCCTGTACTGGCCGCGGTAGGGTTGTGGCTTGCATCCCCGGATCGCGTCTTCACGATGGAAGCAAGCGCGTACTCGGTGGATGGAAAACAGGCTGCCGGCACGCCATCACAGGAGGGGACCGCAGCGGCGGACCCCGACATCCTCCCCCTGGGAACGAAGGTGCGCGTCAGCGACAAAAAGGGCCTCATCGGTGAGTTTGTGATCACCGATACGGGGCCCAAGGTGCAGGGACACAAGATCGATATCTACTACCGTAGCGACGCAGAAGCGCGCCGATTCGGACGCAGAAGGGTCAGGGTGCAGGTTCTCGAATGGGGGGAGGGTCACGAATCGGCGCGGGAGAAGGCCCAGGAAGATCTTC
>JBLNBX010000194.1:0-8957 GCA_050260275.1 bacterium | reverse complement strand
CGGATGAGTTCGCGCGCCATGCGGTCGATGGCGGGGTAGTCCCTCTTGCCGTTCGGCAGGTGTGGCACCTCCCGCACTGAGATGAGGCGGCGCGGGATGGCCAGCTCCGGGACGCCGAGGTCACGCGCGGCCTGCTGCAGGCGCTCGCGCCGCAGCGCCGGATCGTCCGTTAGCAGGACTATACTCTCCCCGCGGCCCTCCTCAGCTATCGCTACCGCAGCGTGCGTGCGGTCAGGAGATGCCGCTGCCGCAATGCGCTCGGTAAGCTCCAGCGGCACCATCTCTCCCGCGACCTTCGCAAAGCGCTTGAGCCGGCCATGGATGTACAGGAATCCGGCCTCGTCGATGGACGCAATGTCTCCCGTGTTGTGCCAGCCCGGGCCGAAGATGGAGTGTACCGGGTCGATGCGGCCGTTTTCGTCCAGGTAGCCGATCATGACGTTGGCGCCGCGAATGTGCAGCAGCCCCCCGCACTCGATGCCCGGCACCTTCTCGATTCGCAGCTCGCACCCGGGCGCGGGCTGGCCCACCGAACCGGTGCGCGCCGCCAGAGGCGTGTTCACGGAAACCACGGGCGCGGTCTCGGTCACGCCGTAACCCTCCAGGATGCGGATGCCGAACTTGTCGGCGTACAGCCTGCGCACTTCGTCGCTGAGCTTCTCCGCGCCGGCCACAACCAGGCGCAAGCGCGAAAAATCGAACGGGTGCGCGTAGCGCGCGTAGTTACCGAGAAACGTGGACGAGGAGAACAGCACCGTACAGTCGCGGTCGTAGATAAGCTCCGGGACAACCCGGTAATGTAGCGGCGAAAGATGGAGGAAGATCCGCGTTCCGTATAGCAGCGGCAGCAAGACACCCACCGTCAGGCCAAACGCGTGGAACAGAGGCAGCGCGCTCATGAACCGGTCTTTTGAAGAGAACTCGATGATCGCGCGGATCTGTGCGACGTTCGCTAGCAGCGCGTCGTGAGATAGCACTACGCCCTTTGGGCGGCCTTCGGTTCCGGAAGTGAACAGAATTACGGCGGGATCCTCTGGCCGCGCCGGGCGCGCCACGAGGCGCGGAAACCGCAGGGCAAAGAACAGCAGCCAGAGCTTGTCCGCCGCGCCGAAGCCGGCGCGCAGGTCTTCGAGACACACCACGCTGACTCCATCGAGCGTGCTGACGTTGTCCGCTATCCGCGCCTTCTCCAGAAACGAACGGGAGGTGATGATAAGCTTCACCCCGGCCGTACGGCAGGCATGGCGCAACGCCTCCGCACCGGACGAGTAGTTGAGCATCGCAGGCACGCGCCGGAAGGCGAACATCCCGAGTATGAGCGAAACCGTCGCCGCAGTGTTCGGCATCAGGACGCCGACGCGCTCGCCCTCTCCGGTCACCTTCGATACCATGCGGCCTAGTGCGAGCGAGCCTTTCAGGATTCCGCCGTACGTCGCCTCGTGATAGGGGTGGACCGAGTCTTCCAGCATCCTCCGGCGCCGCCCGTGAAGCTTGATGGCGTCGAGCAGGGCGGGGAACAGCGTTCCTTTTTCGCGCGCGTCGAACGCGCTCTGCTGCATGATGCGGCGCAGTTGCTCGGTCTCCACCTTGCGGCGGCTGTGGGCGGTGGGCAGATCCGGCCTGGTGATCCAACGCGGCTCGTGAATTGTCACCGTTATGCGCGGGAACAGCTTTTTCGGAAAATCGCCCGTCATCCGGCTGAAGTAGGAGTACACCGCGCCTTCGATGTGAATGGGCACCACGGCCGCGCCCGTGCGAGCCGCGGCGTAAGCCGGACCTTCGTACAACTTCATCATCGAGCCGGTCGTCGTTACGCGGCCTTCCGGGAAGATCAGCACGGGTGTGCCGCCCTCGAGCAACTCGATCACTCTCTTCATCGCGAGCGGGTTCGCCGAGTCGATCACCAGATGCGGCAGGAAGCTCATGGGCAGCCGGACCCACCAGTGGCGGGCAATAGATGTGTGCAGGACCCACATCGGCTCGACCGGCAAAAACGCGCCCAGGAGCACCCCGTCCAGCAGCGACTGGTGATTCGACACCAGCAGTAAGCGCTCGTGTTTTCCGACACTTCCGCGCACGCGTACCCTGAAGCAGAGCCTGAACAATAATCGTGTGAATTGTCTTATGCCAGCCTTTATCAGGGGCATAGCCGACATCATAGCAGTCCGCCCGCGCGCTTCCATCCTGCGTCCGGCGGGGCGAAACCACTTCGGCCAAGCGTTACGATAAGATAAGCACCCTGATGCTGAGCATGGAATCTCTGACTTCGTGGATACCGAAACTGACGGTCACGGCCGTCATTGACATCCTGATTGTCGGGTTCCTGATCTATCAGCTGATCATGGTTGTGAAGGGGACGCGCGCGGCCAGCGTGCTCGCCGGTATAGGCGTGATCCTGCTTCTGTACGTGCTGTCGATCTGGGCGCACCTGCAGCTCCTGGAGTCGATCCTGGCCACCATCGTTCCGTATACGGCCATCGCCCTGATCGTGCTATTCCAGTCTGAGATTCGGAGAACGCTCGCGCGCATCGGGCGGCGCCGCTGGCTAGGTTTCGGCAGCCAGATTCAGCGCCGCGAATCAACCGAGGACATTGTGCTCGCCCTTGCACGGCTGGCTTCGCAGCGTATCGGCGCCCTGATCGTCATGGAGCGCGACACCGGCCTGCGCACGTTCATAGAGAGCGGCGTCAGCCTGAATGCGACGCTCTCGCGGGATCTGCTCCTGTCGATCTTCCAGCCCGGCGGTGCGCTGCACGACGGCGCGGTGATCATACAGGGCGACCGTGTCGCCGCGGCCGCCTGTTTTCTGCCGCTCAGCATGAACCCGCTGATCGCGCGCAAGCTCGGCACGCGCCACCGGGCCGCCATAGGCATCACCGAAGAGGCGGACTGCCTGGCGCTGGTGGTTTCCGAGGAGACCGGGCGCCTGTCCGTGGCGGCGTTCGGAGAGATCGAGTTGGACCTTTCCATCGAGCGGGTGGAACAGCGCATCGCGCAGCATTTCGGGCGGAAGCGCCCTCCCGAACCCGTGGTGTCCGACGATGAGCCGCCTCCCGTGGACATTCCGGACGGAGATCCGGTCGCGCGAGACTGGAAGAGGGCCGGTCAGTGATGAAAATCAGTCTCGGCAATCTCGCACTTCGTGGATTCTCTCTGGCCGCGGCCACCGTCCTTTGGGCTACCTTCGTTGCCAGCCCGCCGCTGGTGCGCTCCGTTTCGGCATCCATAGAATTGCGCAACGTGCCGGCCGGGCTTGAGATCAGCTCCGAGGTGCCCACCAACGTCTATCTCGAGATCAGCGGACCTTCGGCGCAACTCCACAGCATGAATTTTGCTGGAGAGGCCGTGGTCCTCGATCTCGGCTCCGTTAACCGCCCCGGCGAGCACACGTTCACGATCGAGCCCGGCAATATCGAGCTGCCTCCGGGGATGCGGGTGATTCGTGCCATACCGTCACAAATACGGCTCCGCTTTGAGCGGCGGGCCACCGCGCAGTTGCCTGTCAGGGTCAGGCTTGCCGCGCCGCCGCCCGAGGGCTTCGTGATCGTACGCGAGATTGTTTCGCCTCCCACCCTGGCGATCGCCGGTCCGGAGAGCCACGTCCGGCGGGCAACGTACGCCGAAACGGATCCCATAGAACTGGTTCCGGGAGTGGGTTGGCAAGTGCATCAAGTTCAAAGCTTTGTCAGGGACAGTTACCTGCAAGTGGAATCATCGCCGGCTGTCACTGTGTCAATAGAACTCGCGAGAAGGTAGCTGAGAGGAACTGCATGGGGAAGAAGCTATTCGGAACGGATGGTGTGCGGGGCGCGGCCGGAGAGTATCCGCTTGATCCGAAGACCGTCCACGCGCTCGGTATCGCGCTTGGCGACGTCGTGCGGAAGCTGGCCGGCGAACCTGAGGTGGTCATCGGAATGGATACGCGCGAGTCCGGGCCCTGGATCGCCCGCCAGGTGGCCGGCGGACTGGCGCGGAGCGGCGTGCGCGCGCGCTTCGCCGGCGTCACGACGACGCCTGGCATAGCCTACCTGACGAAGATGCACACGTTCGCTGCCGGCGTGATGATCTCGGCATCGCACAACCCGTTCCGGGACAACGGCATCAAGATATTCGGCCACTCCGGCTACAAGCTGCCCGACGACAGAGAACACGATATTGAGCGCGAGGTTTTCGCCCTTCTCGACCGCGGCGTCACGCCACAGGAGGCCGAACTCGTCAAGGACCCGGGACTCGATCAGCACTACGCCGCGCATCTGGCCTCCACTCTGAAGCGCTCGCTCGTGGGGATGAACATGGTGGTGGATTGTGGCAATGGCGCGGCATCGGCGCTCGCGCCGCAGTTGTTCGAAAGCCTCGGCGCGCGAGTGTTTCCTATCTGCTGCGAGCCGGACGGCCGCAACATCAACCTGGGCTGCGGCGCGCTCGATGTGAGGGCCCTCCAGCGCAAGGTGCTCGAGACCGGCGCGGAGCTCGGCGTGGCTTTCGACGGCGACGCGGACCGGGCGATGTTCATCAGCCGCAGCGGCCGCGTTATTGACGGGGATGCGGTGCTGCTGATAGCAGCGCGCTCGCTGCACCGTTACCGCCGTCTGAGCGGGCCGGACGGCAAACCCGTGGTGGTCGCCACCGTCATGTCGAACCTTGGCCTTGAGCGCGCTCTGGGTGCGCTTGGCATCGGCATGGTGCGAACGCCCGTGGGCGACAAGTACGTTCTCGAGGAGATGCTCCGCATCAATGCCGTGTTGGGCGGCGAACAATCCGGGCACATCATCTTCCTTGAGCACGCCACGACGGGAGATGGCCTGCTAACCGCCCTTCAGGTGATAGAGATCATGCTCGAAGAGAACGCCGGACTGGACGAACTGTCCGCCGCCCTCGAGGTTTACCCACAGCGCCTCGTGAACGTGCGGGTGGGCAACCGGCGGCCCCTGGAGGAACTCCCCGCGGTAGTTGGCGAGATACGCGCGGTCGAGGACGCATTCGGCGAGGCTGGCCGCGTCGTGGTGCGGTTCTCCGGCACGGAGCCTCTGGCGCGTGTGATGGTGGAGGGTCCGGACGAACGGCGCGTCGAAGAGTTTGCCACCCGGATCGCAGGCGCGATAGAGAAGGAACTCGGGACGGCGTAGAGGCAGCCTCTCGTTCATCCAGCGGCGTTCCGGCGGGCCGCCAGACCGCCGCGGCGCCCCAGGCGATCCAGCCCAGTTCGGACGCGCCCAGAAACACAACGGGCGCGCGGAACGAATGAGGTGGGGTACATAGACATAGTTAGTCGTTCGGACGCGCCCAGAAACACAACGGGCGCACGGCTGTGAACCGCGCGCCCGCCATCCGAGATGCGACTGAAGCGTCGCTCTAACGCGCCGTGGCAGCGTAGCTGCTCAGAACGCGAAGGTAATTGGCCCGCAAAAACGCGTCCGGGTCCTTCACCGATTTCTGGCTCATCGAACCCTGCATCTGGCGCACGCTCTCGTACTCGCGCTCCTGCATCCAGGCCATCATGTCTTTCAGAACCGTGCTGATATGGCCGATCCCATTCTTCAGGATGGCCGAGGTCATCATCGCGACCTTTGCGCCGGCCATCATCGACTTCAGGACATCCTCGGCGGTGTGCACGCCACCCGTGATGGCCACGTCCGCCTTGATCTTCCCGTAGAGAATGGCCGCCCAGTGCAGCCGCTGCAGCAGTTCGCTTGAGTTCGAAAGCTCCAGCCGCGGCACGATCTCGAGCTTCTCGAGATCGAAGTCCGGCTGGTAGAAACGGTTGAACAGCACCAGCCCTTTCGCGCCGGCAGCCTCCAGCCGCGCGGCGAGGCTCGCCATCGCGCTGAAGTACGATCCGAGCTTCACGGCCACGGGAATGCGCACCGCTGAGCAGACCTCTCTTACGAGCTGGGCGTACTGATCCTCCACCTGAGCCGAGGACATCTCGGGCGATGCCGGAATGGTGTAGACGTTCAGCTCAAGCGCGTCCGCGCCAGCCTCTTCGATCTTCTTCGCGTAGCCTGTCCAGCCGCCCGCGGATACGCCGTTCAAGCTGGCGATAACGGGAATCCCGACGGCCGATTTCGCTTTCCGGATCAGGTATAGGTACTGCTCGGGGCCGATGCGGTACGAGCTGAGATCCGGGAAGAAGGTTGCGGCGTCAGGACCTGCGAGTTCGCCGATCGTCAGGTTGCGATCGAGTTCTTCCGCTTCGATCCGGATCTGCTCCTCGAATAACGAGTGCAGCACCACCGCGCCCGCGCCGGCCTCATCCATGCGCTTGATGTTCGCCACGTCCTCGCTCAGCGGCGAGGGCGAGACTACCACCGGGTTTCTGAGCGTGAGTCCCAAATAGGTTGTGCTAAGGTCCATCGCTTGATCCTCCGGGGGGCCGGCCGGGACCACGCTTCCGCAGTCCCGGCCAGAACCGCCGCAATTACTTCTTCTCCGTTCCTCCAGCTGGCGCCGCGTCGGCGAGCTTGGCGGCTTCGCCGTCCACGGGCTGGGACGCCAGGTACTCGTACAGCTTCCAGCGCTGGTTGACGTTTTCCTGGGCAAGCTCGAACAGCTTCTGCGCCGCCTCGGGCTGGCTCAGCTTGAGCATCGCGTAGCGCGTCTCGTTGTAGATGTACTTGTCGAGCGGGAGCGCCGGAGCCTTGGAATCGAGCTGCAGCGGATTCTTCCCCTGCTCGCGGAGACTCGGGTTGTACCGGAACAGCGGCCAGTATCCGGACTGCACGGCCGCTTTCTGTTGATCGAGGCCGTGAATCAGGTCGTAGCCGTGGGCAATGCAGTGGCAGTAGGCGATGATGATCGAGGGTCCATCATGCGCCTCGGCCTCGAGGAACGCCTTGATCGACTGCATGTCATTGGCGCCGAGGGCGACACGCGCGACGTAGACGTCGCCGTAGGCCATGGCCATCATGCCGAGGTCCTTCTTCGGGCGCGGCTTGCCGCCGAAGGCGAACTTCGCGACCGCGCCTATCGGAGTGGACTTGGACATCTGGCCGCCGGTGTTCGAGTACACCTCGGTGTCGAGCACCAGGATGTTCACGTTCTCGCCGGAGGCGAGCACATGGTCGAGCCCGCCGTAGCCGATGTCATAGGCCCATCCGTCGCCGCCAATGGCCCACACACTCTTCTTGACGAGCATGTCGGCGACGGCCGCGAGATCTTTCGCTTCCGGAGTATCGATGCCGGCGATCTTCTGCTTTATCTCCGCAACGCGGGCGCGCTGATCGTCGATCTCCTTCTCGTTCCTCTGCGAAGCGCCCAGCACCGCCTCGACGAGGTTCTCGCCGATGACGGATGCCATGCTGCGCACAAGCTGTTCGGCGTATTTCTTCTGCTGGTTGATGGCCAGCCTCATGCCGAGGGCGAACTCAGCGGCGTCCTCGAACAGCGAGTTGGACCATGTGGGACCGCGCCCGTTCGCGTCCTTTGCGTACGGCGTGGTCGGCAGGTTGCCGCCGTAGATCGACGAGCAGCCGGTCGCATTGCCGCAGATCGCACGGTCGCCGAACAACTGCGTCATCAGTTTCAGGTACGGCGTCTCGCCGCAGCCCGCGCACGCGCCGGAGAACTCGAACAGCGGCCGCAGCAACTGCGAGTCCTTCACCTGCGCCGGGTTCAGGACCTTGCGATCCGTGTCAGGCAGCGACATGAAGAAATTCCAGTTGGCGTTTTCGGCCGCGCGCAGCGGTTCCTGCGGCGCCATGTTGAGAGCCTTGTGCTTGGTTTCGGTCTTGCTCTTCACCGGGCAGACCTCGACGCACAGCCCGCAGCCTGTGCAGTCCTCGGGCGCTACCTGCAACAGGTACTTCATGCCCTTGAACTGGACCCACTTCGCGTCCGCGCTCTTCAGGGTTTCAGGAGCGCCTTCGAGCGCGCTGCCATCCACAACCTTCGCGCGGATGCAGGCATGCGGACACACCAGGACGCACTTTCCGCACTGGACGCAGAGCGCCTCGTCCCACACCGGGATCTCCAGCGCGATATTGCGCTTCTCCCACTGCGATGTGGCGGTCGGATACGTGCCGTCCACCGGGAACGCGCTCACGGGCAGATCGTCGCCGTTTCCCGCATAGATCTGCGCCAGCACCTTCTGCTCGAACTCGGGCGCTTCCGGCGGGAATGCCGGGCGCATGTCGAACGTGGACGTTACGGCGTCCGGCACCTTCACCTCGTGCAGGTTGTCGAGCGCCATATCCACGGCAGCGTAGTTCTTCTGGACGATCGCCTCGCCGCGCTTGCCGTAGGTTTTCTTGATAGCCTTCTTGATCTGCTCGATGGCTTCATCGCGCGGCAGAATGCCGGAGATCGCGAAGAAGCAGGTCTGCATGATGGTGTTCACGCGGCGGCCCATTCCGGCTGCTTCGGCAACCTTGTAGCCGTCGACGACGTAGAACTTCAGCTTCTTCTCGATGATCTGCTTCTGGACGCTGCGCGGCAGGTGGTCCCATACCTCGTCGGGCCCGTACAGCGAATTGAGCAGGAACGTCGCGCCCGGGCGCGCGGCCTTGAGCATATCCACGCGCTCCAGGAAGCTGAACTGGTGGCAGGCGATGAAGCTGGCGTCGCTGATCAGGTAGGACGAGTGAATCGGTTTCGGGCCGAACCGCACGTGCGAGATGGTCACCGTGCCGGCTTTCTTCGAGTCGTACCAGAAGTAGCCCTGAGCGTAGTTGTCAGTCTCCTCGCCGATGATCTTGATGGAGTTCTTGTTGGCGCCCACGGTGCCGTCGGAGCCCAGGCCGAAGAACACCGCGCGCTTCGTCCCGGGCGCCTCGGCCGAGAAGCCGGCGTCGAAGGACAGGCTGGTGTGGGTGACGTCGTCGTCGATGCCCACCGTGAAGTGGTTGCGCGGCGCGGCGGAGGCGAGGTTGTCGAACACCGCCTTCACCATGCCGGGCGTGAACTCCTTCGAGCCCAGCCCGCAGCGGCCGGCGAGCACGCGCGGCATCGTGGCGAATCGT
>JBLNBX010000193.1:0-8906 GCA_050260275.1 bacterium | reverse complement strand
AGCCAGTACTCGACTCCGGGCTCCGGCTCGATGGCGGGCATCGGGACGGTGTACTCGCGAGCCTGTCCGGGCGCGATATCGAGCGCGGGCAGCGCCCCAGCGGCGATTTCCCGGCCATCGGCCATGACCTGCCAGCGGGCCTCGGCAATATCAGCCGCGTTCAGGAAGTCGTACCGGTTGAACATGCGAACAACGCCTTTGGCTAGATCCACCGGCTCGGCGTGCAGATAAGCGTACACGTACTTGAGGGCATACAGACCCGGATGGGGCTTTCTATCTGGGCTTACGAGTCCGTTGAAATTGAAGTTACCGTCGTTGCGCACGCCGGCGGGGTTTTCCCACCATCCGCCATAGGCGAAGAAAGTATCGCCCGCCACGGGCCCCCGGTTTCTTGTGCCCGCGGGGATCCGCTGGCGGATGCCCTGGTCCACCCAATCCCACACGAACCCACCGCGCGCATTGCCGCCCGAGTTGAATATGTCCCAATACTCTTTCAGGCCGCCAGTCGAGTTGCCCATGGAGTGCGCGTATTCGCACAGGATCAGGGGCATGTCAGGCCGCTTGGCCGCGTGCGCGATAACCTCCGCCGGTGTGGGATACATGAATGAGTTGATCTCGGAGTTCGGTCCGCCGGTGCTGCTGGATCCCTCGTAGTGAAATGGGCGCGATGGGTCGCGCCGCTTCGACCACTTGAACACTGCCGCCGCATTTGGCCCGTCGCCTGACTCGTTTCCGAGCGACCACATGATGATCGAAGGATGGTTCTTGTCGCGCTCCACCATGCTCCGGAAGCGGTCGATGAACAGCGGCTCCCATGCGGGATCGTTGGTCAGGCGGTTCTTTCCCCGCCCTCCATATCCGTGCGCCTCGATGTTGGCCTCGTCGATGACGTACAGGCCGTAGCGGTCGCACAACTCGTAGAAGTACGGATCGTTGGGATAGTGCGATGTGCGCACGGCGTTCACATTGAACTGCTTCATGAGCACCACGTCGCGCTCCGTCAACTCCCGCGGGACGTATTTGGCGGTGTCGGGCGAGTGCTCGTGCCGGTTTACTCCCTTGAACAGCACCGGCGCGCCGTTGATAAGCACCTTGCCGCCGCGAATCTCCACCGAGCGAATCCCAAAGCTCACGGGAATGGTCTCGAGCGCCGCTCCTGATGCGCTCCTCAGCGTGAGATAGAGCTTGTAAAGGTAGGGTGTTTCGGCGCTCCACTTACGCGCGTTGGGCACAGAGATTGTAAGTTCGCGGGGCTGGTCTACGGGCCGGGTCTGCTGGCCGCCGATGCGAATGCCGTCGGGATCGAACAGGTCGAGCACCACAGTGCCTGGCGCGGCCTCGTCCCAGGTGACCTCCGCCGATACGCGCACGACGGCGTCGCGATAGGACCTGTCGAGGTCGGTTCGAATCTCGAAATCGCGGATGTGGCTGCTGCCACGGCTGATGAGCCAGACGTCGCGGTAGATGCCGCTCATGCGCCAGAAATCCTGGTCTTCGAGGTAGGAGCCGTCGCTGAAGCGGTACACCTCGACGGCGAGCAGATTCGCGCCGGGCCGCACGAGTTTCGTGATGTCGAACTCGGCGGGTGTGCGCGAGTCTTCGTGATAGCCGACTTTCTGCCCATTCACCCAGACGTGGAAGGCCGAATCGACGCCCGCGAAGTGCAGGAACACCCTGCGTCCCTGCCAGTCCGGCGGCACTGTAAACCGGGTGCGGTACGACCCCACCGTGTTGTTCCTGCGCGGCACAACGGGCTCGCCGTTAGGGCCTTGAGGGAACGGGTAGATGATGTTTGAGTAGATGGGGATGCCGCAGCCGTGCATCTCCTGGCTCGAGGGCACGGGGATGGTCCCCCAGCGGACGTCGCTGAAATCTTCCCGGAAAAAGCTGGCCGGCCGCGAGTCGGGTGATGTCGAGCACTGAAACTTCCAGTTGCCGTTGAGAAGCCGGTACCAGGGTGAGCGTTCCCGGCCCAGGGCCGCGCGTTCAACGTCGGGGTACGCCGTGAAGGTGGCGTGCGGCGGTTCGACGCCGGCGCTGATGACAGAAAGGTCGTCCCACTCGGGGCGCTGCTGCGCGGCCGCAACAACGGCCAGAAGAACCAGGCAGAGTCGGAATGTCACACGACAGGTTTATCACAACGCGAAGGGCGGCCGAGGAGGCGGGACGCCCTGGGCGGGCAATTCCCGCCATGAATTCGCGCAGTTTGTCTCCCGCTCGCCTCAGGCTCTTCGAGCCAACGCCATGATCAGCAGAATGATGAACATGACGATGAAAATGAAAAAGAGTATCTTGGCGATCACGGCAGAAGTGGCTGCGAGCGCGCCGAAACCGAAGATCGCAGCGATGATGGCAACAACGAGGAATACGAGCGCCCATCCCAATAGCGACATGCCTCAACCTCCTGCGGTGAACTAGTGCACTTGATGGGCCATCCGCGGCCCGGTTTGCCTGCAACGAGTTAGGAGCGGAGCGCGCGAGCAGGCTGGGAAGATGCTTCCGGGCGCTATTGAAAAACTGAGCCCCGGCTGGAGCGGCCGCACCGCACGGGCGAGAGGCAGTTCCTGCACGCAACCGACCGCCGGAGCAGAGCGGCAACGGCCGGGGGCGTCTGCTACCAGGCCAGGTAGTAGCCGTCCTGGCGCACCACCTCCACTGGAATGCCGAACACGCATTCGAGAACGTCGGGAGTGAGCACCTGCTCCTTATCGCCGTCACGGACAACTCGCCCGTCACGAAGGCATATTACGCGCTGTACTTCGGGCAGGATGTCCGGAAGGTGGTGAGTCACCACGATGAGACTGACACCGGAAGCGGCGATCTTTCGAAGCGTGTCGCGCAGCCCGCGCGCGGCGCGCAGGTCGAGGCTCGTCGTGGGCTCGTCGAGGACCAGCGCGCGCGGATTGTGCACGAGGGCGCGGGCGATCATCACGCGCCGTGTCTCACCTGAAGACATCTCCCCGACCGGGCGCCCGGCGAGGTGCGGGATTTCGAGCAGGTCGAGCACGGCCGCGGTTCGCTCCTCCATGGCCGGGGTCACCTGGTAATACGGCCAGACGCCCACGCTCGAGAAGAAACCCGAGACAATGATCTCCCGCGCCGTGAACTCACGGCTGCACGCGCGCTCGAGATCGCTCGTAACTATCCCCAGAAGCGAACGCAGCTCGAACACGTTCCACACCTGCCGTCCGAAGATGCGCACGTACGAATCCGGACCTCGCAGCAGGGGATAGCACTCGCGTGTGATCGCCTTGATGAACGTCGATTTGCCCGAGCCGTTCGGGCCAAGTATCGCGGCGTGTTCACCAGCCGCGATCGAGAGGCTGACACCGTCGAGCGCGACGCGGCCGCCGCGCGCGACGGATACGTTGTGGAACTCGATCAGGGGAGGCAAATTCACACGATAGCACGGGCAGCCGCGCGTGCCGGAATCACCGCGCGGCCAGCGTACGGAACACCGATCGCGCCATTCCCGCGAAGGTCAGGAGCCATGCCGCGAGGGCGGCGTAGATGAAGTACTCTGGCAGCGGCAGCAGGAAACCCATATCGAGCGCCCGCGCGGTTTGCAAAGTGCATACCGTGTACATTCCCAGCGGGAACACCATGCTCCAGTAGCCCGGTTCGTAAGCAAGGGGATAGCGCCGGATGCCGTGCCGCCACACGCCGAAGATCACGAGAAAGGGAATCCACCACGTCGCCACAGCCCACAGCGCGAGCGTCAATCCTTTCGTGAACGGGAGTATCGCCTGCATGAACGTCACTCCGGGCGTGTGCAGCACGAGCGTCGCTCCCGCGAGCGCCGATATGGCGACTGCGCCCATATCTACCCAGTAAGTCGGAACCATGGCGTCAGGCTGAATTTCGTAGAACAGCAGCCGGTAGAAGATGAGCGTGATGACCATAGCATAGAGAAATATGCCGATGAAGAACATGGAAACGGCGAGGAACATCAGAAGGTCGCGGCGGGAGGATTGCGCGCTCGTCAGAGCGGCAAGCACAGCTACCGACTGCGTTCCCACCACCGCCACCAGCCACACGCCGCTTATTCCCTCGGCGAGCGGCGGCTTTGCGGCCCTGGCGATCAGGTTCGAGATGACCCAGTAGATCAACAGCGCCCACAGGCCGCTGCCGATCGCCAGCAGTATCGAGCCCCACGCGTAATCGCCTTTCAGCAGAACTAACTGGCTGCCCACTATGTTCGTTCCGGCGATCATTGTGAAGAAACCCGGGCCGCGATAGTGCGAGCGCGTATCGGCACTGAACTCCGCCGGAAACAGCACCGCGCGCGCGGCGAAGAGCGCCCAGAGCGCGACATAGAAGAGGATATTGAGCCAGAAGAGCGGCTGCGCGAAATACCACATGCCCAACATGTGACAGGCAATGCACACGATGCCCGTCGCCATCGGAAGCGCGAAGTATGCCGGGGGCAGAGTTCGCAAGGCGGAGCGGATGGCCGGCATGTCACGAGCCGGTGGTCCGGTAGCGGCGGAACGAGATGTACGGCCGCAGGAAATACCAGACGGGAGCGCTCCAGACGTGCACCAGACGGCTGAATGGAGAGAAGGCGAAGAGCGCGAATGCGCTCAGCACGTGAATCTTATACGGCAACTCCATCGCGCGTGCGTTTTCCAGGTCGGGGCGGAAGGTCATCACGCCCTGTATCCAATGCGCTACTGGGAACAGGCTGTCGTGCGCGATGTAAACCTCGTAAGCGCCCGTCGAGACCGGAACCAGGATCAGCAGAATGGTGGCGAAGGTGTTCGCGGTTGTTGTCCGCAGCACACGCGGAACAGTGATACGCCTGATCAGGAGTATCAGGATGCCCGCCAGAGCCGCGCCGCCGACGATGCCTCCGGCAGTGAACGCGATCTTCTCGTGCGTCTCCGCGCTGATGCCGGCGACCCCATACCACACCGGTCCCTGCGGGAGCAGCAGCCCGACTATATGGCCGAAGAAGCTCAACAGAATGCCGTAATGGAAGAGCACCGACCCCCACTTCAGCAACCTACCCTCGAGCATCTGGCTGGACTGCGCGTTCCAGTTGAACTGGTCCCAGAAGTAGCGATACGCGAAGCCGACTACGAAAATCGTGATCGCGATCCAGGGGTACACAAAGAAGAACAAGAACAGCCAGAAGTCGTTCATACGGATTCCTCCTCCAGGCACTCCGCCACGAGCTCAGCTAGCGGCGCATAGATGCTGCCCCGCTCCCGCAGCGCGCCGGCCAACCGGGAAACTGCTTGCGCGTACACGGCGGCGAGCTTCGCCGCCGTTTCGTCCGGACACCTGGACATGAACTCGAGCAGCGCCGGCGCGTGATCTGGCAAGCTATCCACCGGTTCGCAATTGGCTTCCCGGTAGATCCGGTTGAGAGCGGCAAGCGCCTCGGCGCGTTCCGCGGTATCGCCGAACAGGTGATAGGCAAGACCCAGCGTACATGACGGCTCGAAGTCGAACGTGGCTGTATAAGTCTCCTCCGCGTGTTCTCGCGGCGTCGAGCGCAGATACCGTAGCGCCTCCTCTAGTACGCCGCGGGCTCGGCCGCAGGCGATGCTGCCTATGTCGGCGGCTGCGGAATCCAGGCTCGCCAGGACCTCGTCTCCGGGGTAGTCGAGCAACAGGGAGGCGGCGGAGTAGATCAGCCTGCGATCCTGCGCGCCGATCTCGCGCCCGGCAGCCGCGCACGTTTCCTTTCCGTCGCCCATCGCTACTGATTCACTTTCTTCAGACTGCGCGGCGGGTAGCCGGCCGTTCCGCGCAGATGATACGGATCCCTGACGTTCGCATTCGGCGCCGTCGGAATCACATATCGCTCGTCATACTTGGCGATAGCGAGCAGGCGGTACATCTGCGCGGCGGTCTGCTCGCTGATGTTGACGCGCCGGAGCGGCCTGGTGTCCGGCTCCGGATCCACCTGGCGCGAGCGCATGTACGCTCGCAATGCGATCATGACCGACAGCGCGTACCGCACGGGGCCTTCGTCCCCCGCCGCGAGCAGGTTGGCCAGGTACTTCAGCGGTATTCGCAGTTGATCGACTTCGGGGAAGTCGTGCACCGGCGCTCCGGCCAGCGCGTCCGCCGCGCGTCCGAGAGGCCCCTGTCCGGGGGGCGTGCGCATACGCGCCTCCGCCGCCCACGCCAGCGGGCTCAGCGGAGGCAGGTACCACACCATCGGCAGCGTGCGGTACTCCGGGTGCAGCGGCAGGGCGAGCCTCCACTCCACTGCCAGCTTGTATATCGGCGAACGCACGGCAGCCGCGATGACGTTCTCGGCAATACCGCATCGCCGCGCCTCCTTCAGAATCTCCGGCTCGTGCGGGTTAAGCATGATGTCGAGATGGGCGGGATAGACGCCCTTCGGGTCCGCCACCTCGGCGGCATCGCGTATGCGATCAGCGTCGTAGAGGATGATTCCGATGTACCGTATGCGCCCCACGCAGTCCTCGGCGCACAGCGTGGGCAGGCCAACCTCGATCCGCGGATAACAGAAGATGCACTTCTCCGCGCGACCGGTGTGCCAGTTAAAGTAAGTCTTCTTGTACGGGCATCCCGATACGCAAAAACGCCAGCCGCGGCACTTTTCCTGATCCACCAGCACGATGCCGTCCTCGTCGCGCTTATACAGCGCTCCGGAGGGGCACGAAGCCGCGCACGACGGATTAAGACAGTGCTCGCAGATGCGCGGCAGCCAGAACATGAACAGGTTGCGGAATTCCAGGCACAGCCGCGCGTCGAGCCCTTCGAAATCGATGTCGCGGGTTGCCGCGTACTCCTGCGCGCCGCCAAGGTCGTCGTCCCAGTTGGGTCCCCACTTGATTGGGATCTTCTCGCCCGAGATGACGGACTCCGACCGCACCGCGGGCTGGTAGCGTGAAGGCGGGCTCGTCAGAAGGTGGCGGTAGTTGTAGGTCCAGGGCTCGTAATAGTCGTCTATCTGGGGGAGATCGGGATTGTAGAAGATCTTCAGCAGCTTATCCGCGCGCCCGCCGGCAAGCGGCGTAAGGACGCCGGACGTGAGGGACCAGCCGCCTTTCCACTTCGACTGGTTCTCCCACTCCTTCGGATATCCGATACCCGGCTTCGCTTCGACGTTGTTGTACCAGATATACTCCGCGCCCTTGTGCTGGGTCCACACGTGCTTGCAGGGTATGCTGCACGTGTGGCATCCGATGCACTTGTCCAGGTTCATCACCATCGCGAACTGGGCCTTAACGTTCATCAAAGACCACCTCGCGCGCCTTGCGCAGAACGATCACCTCGTCTCGCTGGCATCCGATCGGACCGTAGTAATTGGGATAGAAGCTTAGTTGTGCGTAAGCTCCTATGAGCTGCGTAGGCTTGATATAAATCCGCGTTACGCTGTTATGCGTTCCGGCGCGCTGGTTTGTTAGTGAAGAGATGGGAACGTTCAGGTACCGCTCCTGCGCGTGGTACATGAACGCCTTTCCGCGCGTAATCCGGGGACTTACTATGGCGCGCGCCAGAACGAGGCCGTTTACGTTGAAGCACTCGACCCAATCGGCATCGCTGACGCCCACCGCTGCCGCGTCCTCGTCATTTATCCACACCGCCTGCCCGCCGCGGAACAGCGTGGTCATGATGTCCGTGTCCGCGAAGGTGCTGTTGATGGACCACTTCGAGTGCGGCGTCAGGTACCGCAACACAATCTCGGGCCGGTCTTTAGCCACGCCGGGGACGTCCGCCACGCCCAGAGTTGCGAGGTTGAGCGGCGGCCTGTAGGTGGGCAACGCATCTCCGAACTCGAGCATCCACTGGTGGTCGAGATAGAAGTGGGCGCGCCCGCTCAGGGTGCGGAACGGCACCCGCTCCTCTATGTTCACAGTGAATGGCGCATAGCTTCGCTGGTTGCTTACGAATCCGGTCCACACGGGCGAGTGCATGACGCGGCGCGGACGGCCGTTGATATCGCCGAAGGTGGTCCGTTGCGATTCGTTCGGCGCGCCGAAACGCGCGAGGGGCAGTCCGGTCTTCTCGCCGAGGTTCTTCCACGCGCTCACTGAAGCTCGCCCGTCGGTCTCGGGCGAGAGCGCCAGTATCGTTTCGACGGCGGCGCGATCGCTCGCAAGGTAAGGCATCCCTGCCGTCAGCCCCGTTCGCGCGGCCACGCCGAGGCGCGTTTTCAACTCCTCGTACTGCGCGGAAACGTCCCACTTGACGCCCTTCGCGTGCACGCCCTCTTTGAGGAGCCGCGGCCCGAGCGCGGTCTGCATCAGGTGCACGTTGGCGTAATCGCGCGTTACCACCTCGAGGCTGGGCATGGTCTTGCCCGGTACGGGTTCCACCTCGCCCTTGCGCCAGTCCCGCACCTTCCCCGACGGCTGCGCGATCTCGTTCTCGAGGTCGTGCATCATTGGCCGCGCAACGAGGTCCTTGCGCGTCCCGAGGTGCTTCACGGCGAGCGCGGCGAACAACTCCGCGAGTTTCTTAAACGTGTCCCAGTTGGTCTTCGACTCCCACAACGGATCGACAGCCGCCGTGAACGGATGCACGAAGGGGTGCAGGTCCGTCGTGTTGATATCGTGCATCTCGTACCAGGTGGCCGCGGGCAGTATGACGTCCGAGTACAGTGTGCTCGTGGTCATCCGGAAATCCGAGGTCACCAGAAGGTCCAATTTGCCCTCGGGCGCCGGTTCCCTCACGGCCAACTCGCGAGGCCGCATCGCTGCGTGCTCCGGCTGCAGCACCGCGTTTTGAGCGCCGAGGAGATGCTTCAGAAAGTACTCGTGCCCCTTGGCGCTGGCCCCGAGCACGTTGGCCCGCCACCTGAGCAGCACGCGCGGCACGTTCTGGGGCGCGTCCGGGTCCTCGGCAGCCATTTTCATGCGCCCCGATTTCAGCAGTTCCACCGCGTACGCCGCGATCTCCTCGCTGGTCTTCGCGCCCGC
>JBLNBX010000192.1:0-8311 GCA_050260275.1 bacterium | reverse complement strand
GGCGCGGCGCATCCTGGGCGGCTTCGCGGTGGGCCTCATCGACCAGGGCGGCGCCTTGCTGGAGCGGAAGAGTTACGATGCGGCCGCGCGCAGCCTGAGCATCGCGGCGGACATGCAACCGCAGTGGCCATCCACGTGGTTCGAACTGGCGCGCGCGCACGCGCTCGGCGGAAACGCGAAGCAGGCGATCCAGGCGCTGGAAAAGGCCGTGGATGCCGGTCTGCGGGATGCGGCGCAGATAGAAGCGGAGCCTGCGTTTGAAAAGCTGCGCGGCACAGCGCAATTCGCCGCGATAGTGGAGCGCGCTAAGTAGGACTTACTCCCAGGGGCGGCGCACGTGGCGGCGGTCGCGGCCTTCCACGCGATCGTAGAGGTGGAGATCGTTCGTGGTGCCGAGCGAGGTGTTGTAGAGGCTTTCGAGCCCGAGCGCTTCGCGCAGGTCCTCTTCGAAGTCGTGCAGTGCCATCAGATGCGATGCCAGGGCAGGGTAGCGCCGGTCGCCCACGCGCCAGAACTTCTGAAAACCCGCATCGACGAGCAGCGCAATGTCGCCCTCGATGATCCAACCGGCGCGATAGACCTGTATGCCGCGGCCGGGAACCTCGCGTATCACCGCGCCGCACCCATCTCTGGTCACTCTGTAAGTTTCATCGGGGCGCCGGACGACCTGGAAACCGGTGTCGCGCAGTGTTTGCAGCCGTTCGGCGAACGTTGGTGACTGTGGCTCCGGCTTGCGGAAGAACATAGGTCTGACTACATTATGCACGGCCGGCGCGCTCTAGGGCTCCGCGACTCTACTCGAAAAGCGTCGCGCGGCCGGGTGGGCGTATGGCCGCGGGCCGGGTGCGCTATAACGGCCATGGGGCGGTTTGCCGAGCAGGATACATGTCAGCGAGTAGGGTTGCCCGCGGTGTCGTGATCGGCCTGGCGTTCTTCGCGGTTCCCCTATTCGTTCCCGCCGGCACACTGCGATGGTGGCGCGCCTGGGTGGTGATCGGTGTTGCTATCACAGGCACGCTGGGACCGCTCGTCAGCCTTTCCCGCCTGCGCAGCGGCGTTATTGACGAACGCTCCCGCGGCGCGTTCGTACCTGGGCAGCCGCTCTGGGATAGGGTGATCATCACCGTTCTCCTGACCGGCTACATCGGCGTAATCGTGTTCAGCTCCTATGATGTTTTTCACCTCCGGTTGCTAGGCGCGCCCGGCGCGGTTGTGTCCTCGTTCGGCCTGGCGCTGTTCGTGGCGGGTTGGTGGCTCGACTATCTCGCCCTGCGGGAGAATGCTTTCGCTTCGGCTGTGGTGAGGCATCAGGTGGAGAGGAACCAAACGGTTGTAGACACCGGCATATACGGGATAGTGCGGCACCCGATGTACCTGGGAGGCGGAATGCTGATCGTGGGTCTGCCGCTGTGGCTGGAGTCGTATGCCGGCGCGGCGGCGGCCTCCGTTCCCGTAGCGGCGATGGTTATGCGTCTGCTGCTGGAGGAAAGGTTCCTCAGGCGCGAGCTGCCGGGATACGGCGCGTACATGCAACGGGTCCGGTACAGGCTAATCCCGTTCGTCTGGTGAAGCCGGAGGCTTCTATAATTCTGAGGTGCCCTACATACTCGCCCTCGATGAAGGCACCACCAGCGCGCGCGCAGCCGTGTACGACGGTTCCGGCCGGCGCCTGACGATGGTTTCTCGTCCGATCGCGTGCCGCTACCCTCAGCCCGGCTGGGTGGAGCAGGACGCGGAAGAACTGTGGCGCGCGCAGCTCGACGCCGCGCGTTGCGCTCTCGCTGCGGCGGGCATCCGGGCGGCGGACCTTCGCGCTATCGGCATCGCGAACCAGAGAGAGACGACGGTTGTTTGGGACCGCACTACGGGCGCTCCCGTCGCTCCGGCGATCGTTTGGCAGTGCCGCAGGACCGCGGATTACTGCGCGGCGCTGGCGTCATCGCCCGCAGCGGAGGCCGTGTCGCGAGCGACAGGACTCATCGTGGATGCGTATTTCTCCGCCAGCAAGATCCGCTGGATTCTCGATAACGTGCCGGATGCCCCGGCGCGCGCCTCCGCGGGCGATCTGCTGTTCGGCACTGTAGATACATGGCTCATCTGGAACCTGACGGGCGGCGCGGTGCACGCCACCGACGTCACGAACGCCTCGCGCACCATGCTCATGAACCTGGAGACGGGGGACTGGGCCGGCGAGATGCTCGACTTGTTCGGCGTGCCGCGCGCGATGCTGCCGCGAATTGTTGCATCGTCGGGAGTTGTCGGGCTTACGGACGCCGCTCTGTTCGGCGCGCCTGTTGAGATAGCGGGAATCGCAGGGGACCAGCAGGCCGCGCTCGCCGGCCAGGCATGCTTCCGCGCCGGCCAGGCGAAGAACACGTACGGAACCGGATGCTTCGCGCTTCTACACACGGGCGGGCGCCCGGCGGTGTCGCGGAACCGGCTGGTGTCGACGCGCGCGGCTTCGCCTCGCGCGGATGCGGACTTCGCGATTGAGGGCAGCGTGTTTGTCGCGGGCGCCGCCGTGCAGTGGCTCCGGGACGGGCTCGGCATCATCGGCAGCGCGGAGGAGACAGCCGCGATTGCAGCGTCGGTTCCGGACACGGGCGGCGTCTGCATCGTACCCGCGTTCGTCGGTCTGGGCGCGCCTCACTGGGACGCGCAGGCGCGCGGCCTGATCACGGGGATCACACGCTCCACGGGTCGGGCGGAGATCGTTCGCGCGACGCTGGAGGCCATCGCGTATCAGGTGCGCGAGCTGATAGACGCCATGCAGGACGATGCCGGCGAGCAACTGGCGGAACTGCGCGTCGACGGAGCAGCCGCCGCGAACGATTTCCTGATGCAGTTCCAGGCGGACATTCTCGGACGGCCCGTCGTGCGCCCGGCAGACATCGAGACGACGGCGCTCGGAGCGGCTTACCTTGCCGGGCTGGCGGCTGGCGTCTGGAGCGGCCCGGAGGAGCTGGAATCGTTCTGGCGCGCCGAGCGTCTTTTCGAGCCGGCGATGGATGAATCGCGGCGCGAAGAGCTGTTCGCTGCCTGGAAGAAGGCCGTCGAGCGGGCGCGCTCGTAAGCCGCGTTCCTCCCGGGGCTCAAGAGGGCAGGCGGTGCCAGGTAGAGCGAGAGCAAACAGCATTCAGAACCCTTGGAGGCTTGAGGTCCGCACTCTGAACGAGCCTGCTCACACAATGTTGGGGGGCGGGCTGAGCCCGCACAGAGCTTCAGCCCTGCAGTGACTCGATGGCAGGGGCTACAGCCCTCACCTCCAGGCTGCAGCGGTCGGTACGGTTAGAGCCGTGCCCTGATACGAACCCGACACGAGGGGAGCCTCCTACTGCCGGCACGCAAAGCCGTGCCCGGATGGTGCCCGCAGAGCAGACTAGAGCCATTCCCAAAGAGCGCTTTGGCCGGCACGGCTGAAGCTCTGGTCTGATGCGGCTCCCACATGAAAGAGCCTGGTATCAGGGCCCGACTTCGTCGGGCCGAACAGGACAGCCATAGTTGCGGGCTTCAGCCCCTGCATGAACAACGTCGATAGCAGGGGCTAAAGCCCTTGGTTTAAGAGCTCGCATTGGCACGGCTAAAGCCGTGCCCTGATACGAGCCAGATAGGGCGCATCACACCCGCCAGTAGACGTCCTCTGACCCGGGCAAGCCCCGAGCCGGGCAGCGGCTTCCGTCCGTGAGCGGGGGTTCCACTAGGGGGCCTATGAAGGACGGCGCGCTATCGATCGGCTGGCCCTACCTCTGCACTCTTCCGCTGCAGTCGCCCTTAACCAGCGCCTGTATCTCGTCCACCGTGAACCGGTTGAAGTCCCCCGGTACGGAGTGCTTCAGGCAGGAGGCAGCCACCGCGAACTCGAGCGCGTCCTGATGGCTGGCCATGTTCAGCAGCCCGTAGATGAGCCCGCCCGCGAAGGCGTCCCCGCCGCCTATGCGATCCACGATGTGAGTGATTTCGTAGTGGCGGCTCACCAGGAACTCCTCACGGTCGTTCAGGCACGCCGACCAGCCGTTGTGCGAGGCGCTCTTCGAATCACGCAGCGTCATCGCAATCATCCTCAGGCACGGGTAGGCGTCCAGAACCTTCCACGTGAGGCTCTCGTACTTCGCCACGTCCAGCGTGTCAGAGTTTTCGTTCACGTCGGTGTGAATGCCCAGCATCGCCTCGCAGTGGTCTTCATTCGCTATCGCCACGTGGACATGCTTCATCAACTCCGTCATGACCTCCGGGGCGGACTTGCCGTATTGCCACAAGTTTTTCCTGTAATTCAAATCACACGAAACAGTTATCCCTCGCGAGGCGGCCGCGGCGACGGCCTCGAGCGCAAGGTCCGCCGCGCTCTGGCTGATCGCCGGCGTGATGCCCGTCACGTGAAACCAGCCTGCTCCTTCGAGAACCGAGTTCCAGTCCAGCGCGCCCGGTCCGGCGAGCGCCATGGAGCTGCCCGCGCGGTCGTATAGCACCTTCGAAGGCCGCTGGTTCGCTCCGGCTTCGAGGAAATAGATCCCCATCCGCCCTTTGCTGCGGGCTATCTTCGAGACGTCGATCCCGAAGCTCCGCAACTGGGCTACGCAGGCGTCCGCTATGGGGTTCTTCTCCGGCAGCACCGTCACGAAACGCGTTGGCACTCCGAAGTTCGCCAGTGATACCGCGACGTTCGCCTCGCCGCCTCCGAACGTGGCCTGAAGCTGGGGGGACTGCAGGAACCGCTCGTATCCGGGCGGCGTGAGGCGCAGCATGATTTCTCCAAATGTCACAACGGTTTGGGGCATGAACTTGAAGCTCCTGTTTATCTGTCTGGAACGGCTGCGACAGCCTCCAGCGCGAACGGCGCGTCGAACGACGGCAAACCTTCGAACGCCACCATGGTGCCGGAGGGCGGCGCTGCGCCTCCGGAAGGGTAGAACTCGGGCCTGACCTTGGCGATGAGTCCCGCAATGGGCCAGGAAAGTGGGTAAGCGCCTGCAAATACGATGTGGCGATACGACGTTCCGGCCTGCTCGAGCGCGCGGCCCAGCCGCTGGAACGCCAGCCGCGCGTCCTCTTCCCGGGTGCCAAACGCAAGCTGCGAGCCCGTGAGGACCAGTTCGCGGGTATTGACCAGGGCCACCTGTGAGAAACCCGATTCGCCTGGCTTCACGTAAGCTATGCCGCCTTCCGGTGGCTTCCCCAGCCGCGCGACAGCCTCGCACGACACCATCGTTCGGGTGGGTTCGCGCGCCTGCTGCACCACGGCGATAGCGGCGCTGCGGTAGTCTCGAAACAGGCGCTCACGCAGGTAATCTATTCCATCACTAGAGCTCGTTAAGCACGTGATACGTAAGGCGTTATCTGGAGTAACCCCGGCCGCTTCGAACGCCGCAGTCAAGTCCATGAGGGACTTCTCGGCAAACGGCCGGATGGGCTCGTAGGGCCGGTTCACCATAGCCACCTGGCCCGAGATGAACGCGAGTCCATCGGGATTGTGCAGGCGTTTGGGATCTTCGGCCACCGACTCGATCAGCACCTGTGCGCCACGCACCGGCAGCGCTCCCACCTGCACCACCGTGAGCGCGGGCAGTGGGCGGCGCTTGCTCGTGAACATCTCGCTGGCGATGGTCTGGACGCGGCGCAGGTCGCCGTTGCCGGCGACGAACGCGCGGAGCTTGACGATCCCCGTCCGGTCCTGCTTCATGAGATAGTTCAAGGCTTCGCGCGTTTGGCTTGAAAGCAAACCCTTTGACGAGAGCGGGGAGACCCTGAAAACCAGCCGTGCGGTCGCGGCTCTGGTGGTCAGTGGCGGCTCCGCGGGAAGTTCGAGAACCTCAGTGGGAGGCTCCTCATCTCTCTTGTTCTTCTGCGCCGGCAAGAGCATCATTGCCGTCGCGAGCAATAAAGCAAGCCGCCGCATAGTGGTTAGTGTCAGATGATTCTACCCCGAACGGCTCGCGTGGCGCTTCTCGATTTAGGTTTGGTCCACACTGCCAGCCAATTTGGTATACTTTGTGTCGATTGGCATGTTTCCGCCGCTTCAGGTAGAGCCCGACTCGCCAGTGCCGCTGTACCGGCAAGTGTATGCGCACATTAGAGATGCCATCACTTCAGGAGTTCTGCGGCCGGGCGAGCGCATTCCAGCCACGCGCGATTTGGCTGGCATGCTTGGCCTGAACCGGACCACCATCGCGGCGGCCTACGCGCTGCTGGAAACCGAGGGTCTGGTACGGGGCCACGTGGGCCGCGGGAGCTTTGTCGTGGGTCCGGCGGACAGGCCCGCCGCGCTGGATTGGACGCGCGAGCCGGTGCCCGCGGCTGCGGCGCTTCCGCCTGAGCCGGAAGGAGTTATCAGCTTTTCGGCCGCGCGCCCCGCGTCCGGGCTGTTCCCGCTGGACGATTTCCGGCGCACGTGTGATGAAGTGCTCGCGTCGCCGGAGGCGCGGTCGATTCTGCAGCTCGGCTCGCCTTACGGCTATGCGCCGCTGCGCGAGTACCTGATCGCCGAACAACACAGGAGCGGGCTGCTCGCGGATGAGGACGACATCCTCATCACGAACGGCTGCCAGCAGGGGCTCGACCTGATTCAGAGAACGCTCGTGCGGCCGGGAGAGACGGTGCTGGTGGAGGATCCGGTGTATCCGGGTGTGAAGAACCTGTTTGCGCGTGCCGGGGCGCACTTAGCTCCGCTGCCCGTGGGTTCGGCCGGTATTTCTCCTGCCGCGCTCGAAGCTGCGCCCGAGGCGCGGCTGCTGGTGACAACTCCCAATTTCCAGAGTCCGACGGGCGGAACGCTGCCGCTGGATGCGCGCTCGGAGATCCTCCGCATCGCCCGCGCGCGCGGGCTGGCGGTGATAGAGAACGACATCTACGGCGAGCTCCGGTACACGGGCCGGCCGCTACCGGCGCTGAAGCAGCTCGATGCGGACGGCCGGGTGGTTCTGCTGCGCAGTTTCTCGAAAATCGCTTTTCCAGGGCTGAGGGTAGGCTGGATAGCCGGCCCGGCGCCGCTCATTGCACGCCTGGCCGAGGCCAAGCAATTGGCCGACCTGCACACCGATCAGCTTTCGCAGGCAGTCCTGCTGCGGTTCGCCGAGACTGGGAGGCTCGCGGCGCACCTGGAGCGGGTAGTCGCCGCGGGCGCGGAGCGGTTGCGGACGGCGCTCGCCGCATGCGAGGAGTTCTTGCCACCCGGAACCCAGTTCACGCGGCCCGAGGGCGGCATGAACATCTGGGTGCGGCTGCCAGAGCCGCTTGACGCCAGCCTGCTGCTGGCGCAGGCGCACAGGGAAGGCGTGGCGTACATCCCCGGCAGGTACTTCGAGGTCGAGCGGCACGATGCGGCGGCCTTGAGGTTGAGCTTCGCGGCTCTGGAGCCGGAAGATATCAGGCGCGGGATTAGTATCTTAGGGAGAGTTATTAAAGAAGAACTAGAGCAGGCGCGCTCCGTTCCGCGGTCGGCCGCGCCGGCGATGGTGTGATCTCGACATGGAGGGTTCCACGGTGTTTTTGGACGATGCGTTTCGGGTTAAGGTTGGCCTCGCGGAGATGCTGAAGGGCGGGGTCATCATGGACGTGACAAACGCCGAACAGGCGCTTATCGCAGAGAAGGCGGGCGCGGCGGCGGTGATGGCGCTGGAGCGCGTTCCCGCGGATATCCGCAAGGAAGGCGGCGTGGCTCGCATGGCGCCAATTCGCAAGATCCGGGAAATCATGGAAAAGGTGAGCATCCCGGTGATGGCGAAGTGCCGCATCGGCCACTTCATGGAGGCGCGGATCCTCGAAGCGCTTAAGGTCGATTACATCGACGAGAGCGAGGTGCTCACACCGGCCGACGAAGAGCATCACGTCGACAAGCGCGCCTTCAAGGTGCCTTTCGTCTGCGGCGCGCGAAACCTGGGAGAGGCGCTGCGGCGCATCGCCGAGGGTGCGGCCATGATCCGCACGAAGGGCGAGGCGGGCTCCGGCAATATCGTGGAAGCGGTGCGGCACATGCGCACCATTCAGAAAGAGATGAAACAGTTGACGGTGCTCGGCAAGGAAGAGCTGGTGGCCGAGGCGAAGAAGCTCCAGGCCCCGCTGGAACTGGTGGAGTACGTTGCGCAGCACGGCAAGTTGCCGGTGCCGAACTTCTCGGCGGGCGGTGTCGCGACGCCGGCCGATGCGGCGCTGGTGATGCAGCTCGGCGCGGAGGCGGTGTTCGTGGGTTCGGGCATCTTCAAGTCGGAGGACCCAGAGGCGCGCGCGAGGGCCATTGTAAAGGCCGTGACCTACTACAACAATCCCGCAAAGCTGCTGGAAGCCAGCGAGGAACTTGGGATGGCGATGCCGGGGCTCG
>JBLNBX010000191.1:0-3970 GCA_050260275.1 bacterium | reverse complement strand
GGCCGAACTTGAGATGATCTGCGGCAAATACAGGGAGTAGGGCGGCGGCGAGCAGCACCGAGAGCGAGTAGGCACGGCGGAGCATCAGCGAATCCTCTATGCGCACTGACGGTTGCAAGTGGGGGCAGCCTCGGTTTCGGCGATTCGGCCCATGGCGCAGCGTTCGAGATCATGTTGTGAAAGATGTTGCACTGACGAAGAGTACCCTATTTCCTCTTGAAATAAGGACGCCCGAACCCAAGATCGCGGCATGCAATGCCGAGAAAACCAGGTCCTGTTTTACACTCTGTATTCTGGAGACAACGTCATGAAGCTCATCGCCACCTTCCTCCTTCTTTTGATGACGGCCCTTGGCGCGCAGGCTACCCCAATTCACTACGCCGTCTCGGGGCAGTTCTCGTCTGGCGCCCCAACCACACCTGTTTCGGCGCCCGGCGCCGTCTTCACATTCGAATTCACACTCACCTACACAACGCCGGACTACGTGGACGAGGAGCACGGCTGGTCGGAGTACTGGTATGTCCCCGTCACATTCAAGTTAGGTTCGGAAACCGTTCTGGCGTCACCGATTCCTGGATCACGTTTTTCGATGCCGCCCATGGGGGCATGCTCGAAGTCGACTTCTTCATCGACGAGCGCTATGGTTTCTTCTTCCTGAACGGCCCGCAGCTCTATACGGGGACGTTGGCGGACCCCACGTTTCTGCTCGGACGGTTCGATGCCCAGGACTTCGGCGGGAAGTACCCGTACGGCAGGTTTTACAGTGCGTCCGGCGTCAACGACTCAGTCGCCGGCGGCAGCGTGCTTGCCGAGAGCGCGGTTCCGGAACCTGCTACCTTTGTGCTCATGAGCGCCGCGGCGGCGGTCCTGGCTGTCCTCCGAAACAGCAGCGTCAGCCGATTCGCGCGGCGCTGCTTGTAGCGCCGCGATCCGGCTGGAACGTCACGTCGGCGCCGGGCAGTGGCCAGGGGCTGAAGGTGGAGATCTGGCGCGGTCTGGAGACAATCCCGCTGGAGCAGAGGGTGACCTCGAGCGCGGGCGAGCAGACTTTCCGGCTCCACCGATGGATCAACACGGGGGAGGAAGGCTACATGAACGGCGACACGCACGTACACTACCTCACCCTGGACCAGTGCCACCTGCAGATGCGCGCCGAGGATCTGGAGGTGCTGAACCTGCTGACCAGCGATTTCACCAACGACCGGAGAAGTTCGCGGGGAAGCTGGCCCCGGTCTCGACGCCGGGCAATTGGGTGTGGGTGGGCCAGGAGTTTCGCGACTGGCAGCAGGGCCATCTGAACCTGCTGCGTCTGGAGCGTCTGATTGAGCCGTTCCAGCCGGCCGGCGGAGCGTTCAGGAGTACATCGGAGAGGCACCTGCTGCTGACACCGGCGGCGAAGCAGACGCGAGCGCAGGGCGGGACGGTGACCTGGGCGCACTTCGGCGATATGCCCGGCGCCGAATCGCCGGTTGCGATTGCGATGGGAGTGATCGATGCGCTGGACATGATCACTTCGTGTGATCCGCTGGTGGTGGGGACCCATTGGGAGCCGTGGGGGATGACGGAGGTGACCGGGCGTCAAGTTCGTCGTGAGCCTCTGATGGAGCAGCCGGCGGACCTGCCGAAACTGCCGGCGCTGACGGCCATCGACCGGTACTACCAGTATCTGAACGCGGGATTCCGCATTCCGCTGGCGTCGGGGACGGACAAGATGGGGGACGATATCCCGGTGGGCAGCAGCCGGGTGTACGTGAAGGTTCCCGGAGAGCATTCTTTTGATGGCGGCCGTTAAGGACCGGCTCACAAAAGAGATCAATTACTGTGATCATCATGCCAACGAATTGAAAGACCAGGAACTCGCCGGCAAGGTCAACGCCCGGATCAACTCGGCGAAGGCACGCCAGCGCGCCGATGAGCTTCAGGCCCGCCTGGAAAAGCGCATGGCGGAGCTGGAACAAGAGCGGCAAATCTCGCCGCTGCCGCCGGTTGTCATTGGCGGCGCATTAGTGGTTCCAGCCGCCTTGCTGCGGAAATTGCAACCAGCGTTGCCGCAATCCGGCGATGGGCAGGATGCGGAGAACCGCCGGAAGATTGAGCTCATGGCCATCCAGATGGTCATGGAAACCGAGGACCGGTTGGGCTACAATCCGCGTGATGTGAGCCTCGAAAAGTGCGGCTACGATATCGAGTCCCGCATCCCCGGCTCCGGGCGCCTGCGTTTCATTGGGGTAAAAGGCCGGGCCGCCGGCGCAGACACAGTCACAGTCACGCGAAACGAGATTCTGACCGGCTTGAACAAGCCGGAGGATTTCATCCTTGCCGTGGCTCTGATCGATGGTGACCGGAAGGAACTGCGCTACATTCGGAGACCCTTCCAGCGAGATCCGGATTTCGGCGTGGAAAGTGTGAACTACAATTGGCTGAGCTACTGAGCCGAGGGGAGGTGCCCGCATGACCGATTCGTCCGCCCAACGCAGCAACTGGCAACTGCAGGTCAATCGCTCCGAACTGGCCCGTGCGCTGAGAACTGTGGGGCGCACCGGGCGTGCCGTCGCCAATGCCCAGGCGATCCTCACTTTTGAAGGCGGAGTACTGAATCTGGACCTCGCCGGCGGTGTGGCTCAGATTTCTGCTGTCGGCACGTGGCCGAAAGAAGTACGTCTGCGTGGCGATGCACTTGAGCGTTTAGCAAAGGTTCTCCCCAATGAGGATCCACTTCACCTTCGACTCGTTGGCGATCGGTTCTTCGCGGCCCGGTTTTCGATCGCATGCGAAGTCAGAGACTCATCGCATCCAACGCCTGTGCGGGAATTGCTTCCGCCAGACGCTGATCTCTTCGATATCCTTCTGGTGCGATCACGCTGTTCGGACCAGGAGATCGATGCGGCTGGAGCCACCAAACTCGTTTCCGACGCCGAGAAGCTGCTTGATAATCTATGCGCAAGAGCAGCCGCGCTCTTGAGGATGTACCCCATAACAGCCGCAGATCTTCGCGCCCTCTGTAGCCGGCACATTGAAGATGGTATCCGTCAGTTCCGGGAATCGGACCGAGCCACGATCCGTCAGATCGCGAGCGTGTGGGCGTTGCTGGCGCCGCTTGGTGTAGAGCCAGCGGAGATAAAGGAATTGATGGATTCCCGGCTGAGAAACGCATGGAGGACTGTGAAATGACGGAACCACAATGTTCGGTCGCGACCCTGACGGATGCAGACCTGATCGGATTGGTAAGCTGCGTCAGGCGCCGCCTGGTGGTGATTGCTCCTGGCCTTTCTTTACCCGTGGCGCACGCCGTGATCAACACTTGGCGGCGATTGGGCGCACAAGCTGTCCAGGTAGTTCTGGATCCCGATCCCGAGGTCTGCCGCATGGGATACGGAGATCTCGCGGCGCTAAGGCGCTGCAAGAGACCGCGGAAGCTTTGGGCACGAGAATCTACCAGCAGCCGGGGTTGCGAATCGGTGTGGTGGTCACGGACGAAAGCACTGCGATATTCTCTCCTACGCCACTGTTGATCGAGGCCGGTGGAAAGCCAGGCGAGAAACCAAACGCGATCCGGTTGGATACCCCCATTCTCAATCCTGAAAAGGGCGGATCCGTTTCCGATCTCCACAACATCAATGTCGAACCACAACCCCTCACAAAGAAGGAAGTCGAGAAAACGAGCGAGGACTTCAAGCTAAACCCGCCCATGAAGTTCGATGTCGCCCGCAAGGTTCGAGTCTTCAACGCTCGGATTGAGTTCGCAGATCTGACCTGCCCCGTTTTTCCTACCAGTCGTAACTGAGGATTTCCGGCAATCGTAACTCGTGTTCATGCCCTGCATCGAGCGGGGATGGGGGTCTGGGGCAAGGGGATGGCGTTTGAATCCCCTTGCTTCGGCCAGCACTGTAGAAACCTCGCTCACGCCGACGCCCTCAACAGGTCCGCCGCAAACTCCCGCGGCGCCCGATAGCCCAACGAACTGTGTGGG
>JBLNBX010000190.1:0-2643 GCA_050260275.1 bacterium | reverse complement strand
GATATTCGCAGACGCATTCACGAGCGGATCCGGGCCAAGGTGCGCGGCACTGCGGAGCGCCCGCGACTGGCGGTGTTCCGCAGCCTGAAGCACATCTACGCACAGATGATCGACGACGCCCAAGGCCACACGCTGGTCTCGGCGTCCTCGGCCGAGAAGAACTCATCCGCAAGCGGCGGCAACATCGCCGGCGCGAAAGCCATCGGGCGCCTGGTCGCCGAGCGCGCCAAGGCGAAAGGCATCACCAAGGCGGTTTTCGACCGCGGCGGCTACCTCTACCACGGGCGCGTGAAGGCGCTCGCCGAGGCGGCCCGCGAAGCGGGATTGGAGTTCTGATCTCATGGCGGCAACGACTGTGACTACTGTCAAACCGATCGATGCCCAGGGCCTGAACCTGAAGGAGCACGTGGTTTCCATCAACCGCGTCACCAAGGTGGTCAAGGGCGGCAAGAACCTCAGCTTTTCGGCGCTGGTCGTCGTGGGCGACCCGGACGCGAAAGTCGTGGGCTACGCCACCGGCAAGGCCAAGGAAGTTCCTTCCGCGATCAAGAAAGCCATCGAGGCTGCGAAGAAGAACCTGCGCAAGGTGAACGTGAAGGGCACCACCATCCCGCACGTGTCGCTCGGGCGCTATGGCGGCGGCCAGGTGCTGCTGAAGCCGGCTCCCGAAGGCACAGGCGTCATCGCCGGGGGACCGGTGCGCGCCGTCATCGAGGCCGCCGGCATCGGGAACGTCGCGACGAAATCCATCGGGTCTCACAACCCGCACAACGTCGTGAAGGCCACCGTGCGGGCTCTCGAACAGTTGCGCGACCGCGACGCCGTCGCCAACCTGCGCGGCCTTCCTGTAGAAAAGGTACTCGGCCTGGAGCCGAAGTCCTGAAGGTGAGCTATGGCCGAGAGCACAATTAGAATTAAGCTGGTGAAGAGCCCCATTTGCACACCGGGAAAACATAAGTCCATCGTCAGGGCACTGGGATTGAGAAAACTCAATCAGGTCGTCGAGAAGCCTGATAATCCGGGCATTCGCGGCATGGTCAAGAAGGTCCCGCACCTGTTGGCAATCGTGGAGTAGGGGGCGTACACAATGGATCTGAGCAATCTCAAACCTCCCGCCGGCCAGAAACACAAGCAGCGGCGTGTAGGCCGGGGCATGGGCAGCGGGCGCGGGAAGACCGCGGGGCGCGGCCAGAAGGGCCAGCACTCCATCTCGGGCTTCAGCCAGAAGCGCGGCTTCGAGGGCGGCCAGATGCCGCTCCACCGGCGGCTGCCCAAGCGCGGCTTCTCGAACGAGCCATTCAAGAAGGAGTTCGCCGTCGTCAACGTGGGCCGGCTGGAACAGCTCGAAGGCGTCGAGTTCTCTCCGGAGCAGTTGGTTGCCGCGGGCGTGGTCAAGAAGCTCGGCGACGGGCTGAAGGTTCTCGGCACGGGCGAGCTGACGCGCGCCATTACGGTGCGGGCGCACCTCTTTAGCGCGTCCGCACGGCAGAAGATCGAGGCCGCCGGCGGCCGGGCAGAGCTCATCAGCGTAAACAAACAGGCGTAGTATGAATAAGTTTCTCGAGGCAGTTGCGAACGTATTTCGCATCCCGGACCTGCGCAAGCGGGTCCTGTTCACCCTCGGGCTCCTCGCGGTGTACCGCCTTGGCGCGCACATCCCGACCCCGGGCATCGATGCGAACAGGCTGAGCGAATTCTTCGCTCAGAACCAGGGCACAGTGTTTGGCTTTATCGACCTGTTCTCTGGCGGCATGTTCCGCCGGCTGACAATATTCGCCCTGGGCATCATGCCCTACATCACCGCCTCGATTATTCTCCAGTTGCTCACGGTTGTCGTTCCAACCCTCGAGAAGCTGCAGAAAGAGGGTGAACTCGGGCGGCGCAAGATCACGCAGTGGACGCGTTACCTGACCATCGGCCTGGCGCTGATGCAGTCGTTCGGAATCGCCACCGCGCTGCAGACCAGCCAGGGTGGCTTCGTGCTGAACCCGGGCATCGGCTTCATCGCGATGACGATGCTGACGCTCACCACCGGCACGGCGTTCATCATGTGGCTGGGCGAGCAGATCTCCGACCGCGGCATCGGCAACGGCATGTCGCTGATCATCTTCGCGGGCATTGTCGTCGGCCTGCCGCACGCGATCTACAACATCTACGAGAACACGTTCGTTACGCGCCAGTGGAACGCGCTCTACCTCATCTCCGTGCTCGTGATGATGCTGGCGGTGGTGGCCTTCATCGTGCTCGTCGAGCGCGGCGAACGGCGCATCCCGGTGCAGTACGCCAAGCGTGTGGTGGGGCGCAGGATGATGGGCGGCCAGTCTACGCATCTGCCGCTCAAGGTAAACGCGGGCGGCGTGATCCCGGTCATCTTCGCCTCCTCCATCCTGGCGATTCCGCAGACGCTGATGGCGCTGCCGGCGGTGAGGAACAGCTCCTGGCTGAGCTGGCTGCTTGGCAGCATAGCCCACGCCGAGCCCATGTACGTGGTGCTGTACGTGGCCGGCATCATGTTCTTCTGCTTCTTCTACGTCTCGATCATCTTCAACCCGAACGAGGCGGCCGACAACATGCGCAAGTACGGCGGCTTCATTCCGGGCATCCGCCCGGGCCGCAACACGGCCGAGTACATGAACAGGATCC
>JBLNBX010000189.1:0-4200 GCA_050260275.1 bacterium | reverse complement strand
TTCCGGTCTCCGTCCGGCTCCAACTCCTCCGGACTGCCCTCATCTCTGCTGCTCGGCCTGCGCCGGGTGCATGTGGCTCTGATCACCAATAGCACTGCGCCCAGACCGCCGGAGCGCTCCGGCATTCGCAGCGTGATCTCGGTGTTGTCGAAATCCGTGTCCAGGGCCACTTAACCTCCCAGGTGTTGCGCACGGGCGCAGGCTGCGCCCGGCGCCCTCTACAGCGGTAGAATCTCTTCCCGGATCGGGTCGAAATCGATCCGGCGCTTCTGCATATAGGAAATATTCCCCAGGTGCGACGCTTGCGCGGACCTGTGGCCCACCAGCACGTCGCCGTTCGGCAGCTTCCGCGATCTCACGCAATCGAGGAAGTTCTGCACATGGTCCATGTCCAGCGAGGATTTCGCCTGTACCTCTATTGGCTGCACCTGCTGCCCGCGCCTGCGAATGGGGTAGAACACGTAGCGCCGGCGATCGATGTAGAGCCGGCCTTCGGTGCCGCAGAACTCCTGCGCCGCGCCCGTGATGCCCGGCACAAGCGTGGCCTCGAACGTCGCCGTGAAACCCTCCGGATACTCCAGCAGGACGTTGATTGTGTCCGGGGCTGTGCGGCCGTCTTTGTAGTAGTAGACGCCCCCGGCGGCCTGCGCCGAGATAGGTATGTCGGCCCCCATGAACATGTGCACCACATCCAGCCAGTGCGTGAACAGGTCCGTCACCTGACCGCCGCCGAAGTCGAGGTAAGCGCGCCAGTTCCAGTACTGCTGCGGATCCCAGTCGCGCCACTTCACCGGGCCGAGAAAGCGCGCCCAGTCCAGGTTTGACGGCTTTCTTTGCAGCTCGTCGGGCGCTTTGCGCAGGTGGTACCCGTTGCCGTGCCACCACGTCCGGCAAAGGCTGATTTTGCCCAGTTTCCCGGAATCGATGTACTCGCGCTTGGCCTCGATGTAGTGCTTCCCGGACCGCTGCTGCATGCCCACCTGGCAGATGCGGCCATTCTCGCGAGCCGCCTTTACGATCAGCGGACCCTCCTCGCAGCGCAGCGTCAGCGGCTTCTCGATGTAGACGTCCTTGCCTGCGTTCAGGGCGTCGATGGCGATCGGCGCGTGCCAGTGATCCGGCGTGCAGATGAGGGCGATATCCACGTCCTTCATCTCCAACAGCTTCCGGTGGTCGGCAAACGTCTTGATCTGGCCGGTCCCGGCAACCTCGCGGGCCTTGCCTATGGCGTCCTCCCAGACGTCGCACAGCGCGACGACATCGACTCCGGCCTTGATGAAGTTCCGCATGTCGTACCGGCCGCGGTCGCCGCACCCGATCAGGCCCAGCCGCAGCCGCTCATTGGCGCCGAGCACGCGGCTATAGGACGCGGCTGTGGCGAGCGCGGCGCCGATGAAACGGCGCCGGTTCGCGCCGCTGGGTGCTGAATCGTTTAGAGCCATGAAAAGACCTCTCCTTTGGGCACAACGTATGGGTGCCGTTGCAAACTTGCTTAACCGGCGCGGCGTACGGGCAATCCGAAGCGGACCGGCGTGGGCGGTCGCGCAGCTCAAGAGCGGGCGCGGGCGGCGTTGCCTCGTATCCGTCGCGCGCGCGCCAGCATGCGGGGTTGCTGACGCGCGCTCAAACTGCTCCTGCAAGCCACCCACAGCCAGCCCAAGAACCTGAACTCTTCGATTGCCCCCGGCCGACTCTGTTGACACTTATATCCGACCAGGTTCGGGAGGTGAAGTGAAAACTATTGTAAAAACGGTGCTTTAACGCGCGTTACAGCGTGTTACGCGAAGCGGGCCGAGGCGTCGGGCGTTGAACGGTCAGTCCAACCGGTGGACCGCTACGATCTCAGGCTGAACGGGTAAACCGCCCTGGACGGTGAACCGCAGCACCGCCTCAAATCTCGGCATCGGTTCACCATTCTTGACGGAAAGCCTGGACAACAGTGCCTGGACGCGGTCCTCGCGAGTGATGAACTCGGCTGCGCCGCGTGTTCCGTGCCAGCCGATTCCGGCAATGGTAACGGCGAGATGCCTCGGACTGTAAGGAGAGGTGAGCGCGACGAGCGCATAGTCGACGGCCGCCGGGCCCGGGCTTGTCGGCCTGCGGAATTCCAATGGCTCGCCCTCTTGCGGCTTCAGATTTACGATTGAGTGTCCTTCATCAGGCTCGCCCCGGCGAAACGCGAAATCATGGAAAGTGGGCACCGCCCGGAGCGGCGTTTCGGCCAGCGGACTGCCGACGAATACCAAATCCGCCTCCTGGGCCTCGTCCCAGGTAACGAGGTCCGGGCTCTTGGGAACCACTTCCTTGCCAAAGGAGGTGAACAGCCGCGTGATCTCGAACACGCCCGCCACCTCTCCGTTAGAGGGCACCAGCATGGTGCGCTCGCTGCTCAAGCTGCGCACACGGTTGTTCGAGTAAACGATGATGGCGCGTTGACCGTCGTCCAGAACGCCGCTCCAGAACGTCCGCAGCGCCGGCGTCATGTCCGCGCCTGCATTGGGTTGAACCGATCTGGCGAGCATCCAGGATGCCACTGCGACTGCCACGAGGCCGGCAACATACGCGATCCGGCCGGAAATCCTCCGGTGAGGCGCATGCTGCGGCTCGCCATCGCCCGCTATCTCCGGAGCCAGTGGAGCCGTTCGGGACGTTTCGGCGGCCGCATGCCCGTTACGGTCCTGGACCGTGAGGTCGTAGGATCCCTTGGGAATGGAGATGATCAGCTCATCTTCTGCGCCCTCGGAAACATAGTATTCGGCGAGTTTCGACCGAAGGCGCGAAGCGTGGACTCTGACTATCGAGTCGCTTTGGGGGTCGAAGTTGGCCGTGCGGCCGAACACCGCCGCGGCGATCTCCTTGGCCTTGACCGACTGGATCGGGTCCTCGACGGCGCGGGCAGCCAGATATTCGAGCAGCTTACGGAGAGTTTCGGAGCCGCTGAAGGCGGCGCTGCGCACAATCCGGTCCACCTGCCGCGTCAGCTTTTCCGCGGAAGGGGGTTCGGGTTCTCGCACGTTGACCCCGCCGTTGTCAACCCCGCCCATGCAGGGTCGAGTATACCATCGCCGGACACCATCAGGGCTGGGCGGGCGGCGAGCCTGCGGCAGTGCTGCCCGCCACGAAACCCCAGGTTTCCTCCCACAACCGGTCCAGCGCGTCGAGCATCTGGTGATCGGTGTCCAGTGTCACGAGCCGCGCGTTCGGCCGGCCGGATATGAACTCCTCCGAGCCGCTCACCGGGACGTGATCGTCGCGCGTGCCGTGCAGGATCAGCACGGGCTGCCGGACGTCGGGGAACGCCTCGTATTTCCGCGCGTCCTCGATGAGCCCGTAGCTGAGGCGCACATCCTTCTCCGAGGCGAAATTGAAGAACGGGCGCCAGCCGGACTCGCGCCAGCGCTCCATCTGCTCCGGCCCGATCAGTGCGGCCAGACGCGCCTCAAAGCCGAATGCCGGGGCATACAGAACCGCGCGCTCAGCCTCCGGGTGCCGCGCGGCGTACAGGGCCGCAAGATAGCCTCCCAGCGACGAACCGATGAGGACGCAGGGTTCTCCAGCCGCCGTGCGCTCCACCACGCCGAGCTGCCGCGATATGGTCAGGTGCTCGAAATCGCCTTCGGCGAGGTCGGGAACGAGCAGTTCCACGCCGCGCCCGGCGAAGCGCTCGCGGAGGAAACGCGCCTTCTGAGAGCCCGGACCGGAAGCGAAACCGTGCAAATAGATGAATTTCATGGGAATGTGATCTCAGCCTCGGCGGCAAACATTTGAAACGGTGAGTACCTGAAGACGTTTTCGACCGTCAACTGGCTGCCGGTAAACTGCCTGTGGACGACGGACGCCGGAACTATCGTTCCGTGAGGGCTCTGCACGTAGTCCACCGTGGCCTCGTCGCGCATAGTGACGCCGCCGGACTCCCTTTGCGCCCGCAGCCAGACCCGCACCGGCAGTCCGTCACGCTCGCGGACCCAGATCTGGCCTTCGAGCGGCTGGTAGATCGCCTGCCGGCGCTCGAAAACGAGCAGCGATCCCTGGCCGGCCCTCTCCTTAAAAACGATCACCCTCGCCCGGTCTGCGCCGACTCGCTGCTCCCCGGCCAGCCGGAAATCGTAACGGTCCAGGCGGGGCCGCGAGAACAGCAGGATGATCTGCCCGAAATCCGTGGCCGCGCCAACCAGCCCGTGCCGTTCGAAGCTCTCCAAC
>JBLNBX010000188.1:0-4949 GCA_050260275.1 bacterium | reverse complement strand
CCGCGCAGAGCCCCATGGAGGTCTTGCGGGCGCGCGATACGGTCCAGCCGCGGCGGATGAGCGCGCCTGAGAGCCACCCGAAAAAGACGCTGCCGACGTCAGCCATTCCGTAGCAGAACAGAAGGGGCCAGCGCATGTCCTGGGTGCTCACGTGGTGCTGGTCGCCCAGGTACAGGGGCAGCCACCAGAGGTAAAACCACCAGAGCGGGTCCGTCAGGAATTTGCCGACCGCAAAACCCCATGTCTGCCTGAACTTCAGCACGGCGCCCCAACCCAGCTTCGGCTGCTTAGCTTCATCGTCCTCGCCGGCATCGCTGTGGATGTACTCCAGTTCGGCCTTGTTCACCCGCGGGTGCCGCTCCGGTGTGCGGTACATGGGCAGCCAGATTGCCAGAAGCACGATGCCTATCGACGCCGTGATGAAGAACGCCGATCGCCAGCCGTATTGCAGGTTGAGCCACACGATGAGGAACGGCCCGAACATGGATGCGACGTTCGTGCCGGCGTTGAAGATGCCGGTTGCGAAGGCCCGCTCGCGTTTCGGAAACCACTCGGCCACAGCCTTGATGGATGCCGGGAAGTTGCCGGCTTCGCCCAGGCCGAGCATGGCGCGCCAGAAGCCCAGCGCGAAAGCGCTGTGAGCCACCGAGTGCAGGGCCGCCGCAGCGGACCACCAGGCCACGGCTATGGCGTAGCCGATCTTCGTGCCCACGCGATCGATCAGCCTGCCGACAAAAATGAAGCCGACCATGTAGGCGATCGAAAAGGCGCCGGTGATGTAACCGTAGGTTTCGTTGTCGAAGTGAATCTCCGCGCGGATATCCGGCGCGAGCAGCGAGAAGACTATGCGGTCGAGGTAGTTCAGTGTCGTGCCAGCAAAAAGCAGGGCCAGCATGAACCACCGAACACGGGTCATGCGAGACGTGAGCACTGAGTGATTATAGGGAAACCGGGAGCGCCCCCGCAGGACCAGGTGCGCCGCGCGAACTCCCGATGGCAGTTCCGGGCCGCAGAAGCAACAAAAGCGCGGCGGAGCCGGAATCCGGGGAGTCCTGGGACGCTTGCTGCAAGCTGCGAACCGGACTCCGGATTTCTGCGCCCACACGCCTGCTCCGCATGGCGAAGCTGCTGGCTTCGCTGCCGGAAAAAACAACAATAATGGCGCCGCTCAGATACCAGGAGACGCCGAACTGCACGATATGCCGGTGAGGAGCGCAAGAAGCCATCTCCAGAGGTCGCTTGCGCTGCTTCGCGCAAATCGAACCTGAATGTGCGGCGCACGCGCATCCCGATGCTCGGGTTGGCGAAGCTGTTCGTGCAGCCAGGCGACCCCTCAGGCGTCAGGCTATTCGATATCGCCATCTTCGAGGATGTCCGCATGTCCCGCGACAGCGTGCGGAATCTCGACAAGGCAGTTCGGGAAACCACGCGCGAGCGGTGGATTCCCATGGTGCGGGTGCGGGAGCGCGGCGAGTGGACGGCAGTTTTCGCGCGCCCGTACGTACTAGACACATCAAAGCTTGCCGCCACGCTGGACGAGCATCCGCGCTATGCGAGGGATTTTGCGCGCGGCAAGGGCGAGTAGTCCACTACTTCACCGTCCACAATTCCACATCCCCTTCACGCCTGAGCAGATTGACGGTGACGTCATCGCCCTGCCGCTGCAAGGCGAGGTCTACGCTTGCGTCGCCTACGACCAGGTTGTGAAGCACGAGTTCGGTCATGAACTCGGGCAGGCGCGAGCGCCGGAAGCGGATCTGTTTCTTCGTGGCGTCGATACTGAGGCCCAGGCAGGCCTGAATCAGGAGGAACACCGCGCCGGAGGCCCAGGCCTGAGGCGAACACGCCACCGGGTACAGCGTAGGCGCGTGTGCCGGCCGGCGCGTGAAACCGCAAAACAGCTCGGGCAAGCGCCGGTCATCAATGAATATAGCGGCGTCGAAGAGGGCCGCCATGATGCGGTTGGCAGCGTCCTGGTGGCCGTAGCTGGCGAGGCCGCTCGCTATGAGCGCATTGTCGTGCGGCCACACCGAGCCGTTGTGGTACGACATCGGGTTGTAGCGCACCTCCCGCGTAGACAGCGTGCGGATGCCCCACCCAGAAAACATCTCCGGCCCCATCAGAACAGACGCGACGCGCGCGGCGTGCTCCCGGCTGGCGATCCCCGTGAGCAGGCAATGCCCCGCGTTCGACGCGACGACGCGGCAAGGGCGCTTGCGGCCATCCAACGCGAGCACGTAGGTCCCGAGCTCTTCGTCCCAGAACACGCGCTGGAACCGATCCCGCAGATCTTCCGCCTCGCGCTTGAGGATGATCGCGCGCTCATCGAAGCCGAGCGCGGAGGCCAGCATGGAAGCGGCGCGCTTGGCCGCATACACGTAGCCCTGCACCTCACAGAGCGCTATGGGCGGCTCAGCGATGGCGCCGTCGGCGTGAAAGACGGAATCGCGCGAGTCCTTCCATCCCTGCTGCACCAGGCCGTGCTCGGAAACGCGCGCGTACTCGACAAAGCCGTCGCCATCGCGGTCTCCGAAGGCGTCGATCCACACCAGCGCCTTGCGGATGGCGGGCCAGATCTTGCGTATGGTGTCCAGGTCGCCCGTGCGGCGGTAGTACGCACCTGCGAGCGTTACGAACAGCGGAGTGGCGTCAACGGTGCCGTAGTAGTGGAGGAACGGGTGCTCGCCGAGCGCGGCCATCTCGCCTCCCCTCTGCTCATGGAGTATCTTTCCGGGCTCGGCGTCCTGCTCGGGTATCAGGTCGTCGGCCTGAGTGAGCGCGAGGTACGACAGCACGCCGCGCGCGATAGTGGGGTTCACCCAGAGGTACTCGAACGCGGTGATGATGCCGTCACGGCCGAAGACGGTGCTGTACCATGGCACGCCGGCATAGGGGTACAGCATGTCGCCTGTGTGCGTCACCATCATGTGCAGGTCCGCCATGGAGCGGTTCACCCACTCGTTGAACTGCTCGTTCGAGGAGGTTATCCGGCACGACGTCTTGCGCAGTTGCTCAAGCTCCGCGGCGGCGGACTCGGCGGCTTTCTCTACCGGGCACACCGTCGCGGGCGCGTACTGCGTCTCGCATGCGGTGGTTACAAAAACCGTGGTTTCGCCGCGCGGCTCGAGCTGCACGGAGTAGCGGAAACCGGTTCTAGTCGTTTCAAGGGGTTCAGGACTGGCGCGGATGAGAGTGCGCCGCATGACCCCGTCGAGCCCCTCGTACGACAACACGAGCGTGCCGTTCTCCACTCGCGGCTCGAATATTCGGCCCTTGCGCGTGCGCTTCATTCCGCGTACCTCGAAGATATCCGCGAAGTCGGCATCGAAGCGGAAAGTGAACTCGAAAGCTACGGGCGCCATCCCGTAGTTCCTGAAACGCACCGACTCGTAGCACACGCCCGACCACAGGAACTTCGAGCGCAGCAGGTGCAGCGTCCCGCGCGGCAGGATGACCTCGGAGTCGCGCGTGATGTCCGGGTTCATCAGGTCAACCGTCAGGACGAAGTTGTCTTCCTTGATCGCCGAACTGAGCAGCAGCGGGCGCCCGCCGGCCATTCGCAGCTCGGACTGGGACAGAAACCGGGTGCCTTCGTGAAAAAGCCCGTGCTCTCCGCTTATGGCCGAGCGGATGTCACCCGACTGGTCAAATACGGCGAACGTCTCGCCCTGCTTCAGGACCCGGCGCAGCCGGACAGCAGGGGAGCTGGTCGCAAGTATGTAGAAATGCTCCTGGACCTGGATGACATCCTCGACCATTCGCGGCCTATCACGCAGCGCGATGGCGGCGGCCCGCCAAGAGCTTCTCGTAAACCTGCAGGTACTCGCCGGCCATCCGGGATGCAGTAAACCGGCGCTCGAAGGCGCGGCGCACGCCGCGGCGGTCAATCCGGTCAAGGCGCTCGACTGCGAGCACTGCGTCCTCCACGCCTTGTACGATGAACCCGCTCACCCCGTCATCGATGATCTCCGGAACCGAGCCGCGGTCGAAGGCGATCACCGGGGTGCCGCAGGCCATCGCTTCGATCATAACGATTCCGAAAGGCTCGGGCCAGTCGATTGGGAATAACAGCGCGGAGGCGTTGCGCAGCAACGTGTCCTTGTCCTTATAGCCCACCTCGCCGAGAAACTCGATGAGAGGATGATCCAGAAGCGGCTTGATGCGCTCGTCGAAGTAGGCCTGATCGATGCGATCCACCTTGGCGGCGATCTTCAGCGGACGTCCGGCGCGTTTGGCGATCTCGATGGCGACGTCAGGCTGTTTTTCCGGCGAGATCCGGCCCAGAAAAACCAGGTATCCGCCGCTGCCGTCGCCCAGCGTGTGCAGATCGGCGGGCATCCCGTGATACACCGTGCGCTGCCACGCGGCCCAGGGCAACGGTTTCCGCTGGGCATCGGAAATGGAGATAACCGGCGCGGTGAGGAAATGCCTGTATACCGGAACCAGTTCCGGCAGGTCCAGCCGCCCGTGCAGCGTCGTCACGTGAGAGATGCCGGCGCACATCGACATCGGAAAGTGCATGTAGTCGATATGAAAGTGGACGATGTCGAACCGCTCGGAGAAAACCTGGCCAAGCATGAGGATGTGATACGCCAGCGGGTCGACACAGTTGGCGAGCCGTAGTGCCTGGTCGCATGGCGAAACCAGCCGGGCGCTGGTTCGGGAGTCGCCGCTGGCAAACAGCGTAACGTCGTGGCCCATGCGGACCAACTCCTCGGTAAGCCAGTGCACCACCCGCTCTGTGCCGCCATATAGCCTAGGTGGGACACTTTCGTAAAGCGGCGACACCTGCGCTATTCGCATCCCCGCCCCCCTTCCGATCGTTCTTTCCAGTTTACCATATTTACGCCCTCCCTAATTCAATTACAATTCTGGCGAAAATACTCTGAAAAGTGGCCGCATCGGAGTGAGCACACTCTACGCCTTCTCTAATTTATTGTGATTTCGGC
>JBLNBX010000187.1:0-7340 GCA_050260275.1 bacterium | reverse complement strand
CTAAGCACCGACGATATCGCCGCCATCAGGACGCTCTACGCCGCACGCGACGCCACCCAACCCGAGGAGCCCTCGAGCCCAGGCAATCCAGGCACGCCTGATGATCCCGGCACGCGCCCGGATGATCCACCCAGACCGCCCGAAAACCCCGCCACGCCCGATCCTCCTCCGCCTGGATCCGACACCACCGCGCCCACGCTTACGGTGATCTCTCCGGCAGCGGCATCGTTCTCGACCTATGACGAGAGCATCGTTATTCGCGGCTCGGCTCGCGATGCTGGCGGGGTGGCGCAGGTCACCTGGAGCGACTCGATCGGCAATGGAGGCGCCGCGAACGGAACGGAGTACTGGAGCGCCGGCCCGCTCCCGCTGCGCATCGGCACGAACTCCATCACCATCCGCGCGCAGGACCGCTCGGGCAACGTCGCCTGGCGTTCGATCGTGATTACAAGGCGCCGCCGTTGACGGCGCGCTCAAGCTTCGAGCCGGGCACGATCACCGTCTCGGAACGCTCCGGGCCTGTGGAGACGCCGCCCACCTCGACCCCTACGCGCTCGCTCAGGAACGCTATGTAGTCTTTCGCGCGAGCCGGCAGATCCTCCCAGCGCTTGATGCCAGCGGTGCTGGTTTGCCAGCCGGGCAGGTTCTCGTAGACCGTCTCGACGGACTCCATCGCCTTCACCGTCGCCGGCATCTCGTCCAGCTTGCGCCCGCACAGCCGGTACTCCGTGCACACCGGAATCGTCTCGAACGTGTCCAGAACGTCGAGCTTCGTCAGCAGCAGGCTGTCGAAGCCGTTGATCATCGCCGTGTACCGCAGCAGCGGCACGTCGAACCAGCCGCACCGGCGCGGGCGGCCGGTGACCGCGCCGAACTCGTTCCCGAGCTTCCTCAGCGTCTCGCCCTCCGGCCCATGAGCCTCCGTCGGGAACGGGCCGCCGCCTACGCGCGTGATGTACGTCTTTGAGACGCCTATGACCGCATCGATCCGGGTCGGCGGCACGCCGGTTCCCGTGCACGCCCCGCCCGCGCCGGCGCTCGACGACGTAACGAAGGGATAGGTCCCGTGGTCGATGTCGAGCATCGTGCCCTGCGCGCCCTCGAACAGCACGCGCTTGCCCGCGTCCATGGCGCGGTTCAGCAGCACGGATGTGTCGCAGACCATCGGCGCCAGGCGCTCGCCGTAGGCGCGGTACTCGTCGCGGATGGCCGCCGTGTCCAGCGGTTCGCCCAGGTTGAACGCGGCGCGGAGGATCTCCTTATCGCCCGCGAGGGCCTCGAACGAGCGCGTAAATTCTTCGGCATCAATCAGATCGGCCATGCGGATGCCGCGCCGTCCGATCTTGTCCTCGTAGCAAGGGCCGATGCCGCGCGATGTCGTGCCGATCGCCCGGTCGGGACGGCTCTCCGAAAGCCTCTCGGCCATGCGGTGCAGCGGCAGAATGACATGCGCTCGGCTGCTGATAAAGAGCCGGCCGGCTACCTGGATGCCCGCCGCCTCCAGGTTGGCCATCTCCTCGATCAGCGCGGCCGGGTCGATCACGACGCCGTTGCCTATGACGGCCTGCTTATCTGGGCGCAGAATGCCGCTTGGGATCAGCTTCAGAATCATTTTGCGGTCGCCGATCCAGACCGTGTGGCCCGCATTGTGGCCCCCCTGATAGCGCGCGACGATATCGAACTGCTCGGAGAAGAGGTCGATCACCTTCCCCTTTCCTTCGTCGCCCCACTGGGCGCCAAGCACGATGATATTGCTCATGGATCTTCAATTTTATCAGGGCGCGAGACGCTTCCCGGCCCTATGTTACGCTGGGCGGTGATGCGGCTTTCGGACGTTTTCCTGTCGCTTGGCGAAGATGCGTTCGCTGATATGGTCCGGCAGATCTCGATCGGAAAACTGAAGACCTATCAGCTCTACGAGACCCTGAAGACGCGCGCGCACGCCTCGAAACTCAACACCGAGTTTCTGCGCAAGGCAACCCCGCGTTTTTGGGCGCGAATTTCGGAGCGGGATGAGGATTTCGCGCGGGATCTGGCCCAATGCGTGCTGGTATCTCATTTGGCGATGATCGCGGAGGTCCTCGATTATCTCGGCGTGCCGAACCAGGACGGGTTCTTCGACAAGAACGTGGAGGCCTCAAAATACCTTACGGAGGGCTGGCAGGCTCGCGTTTACGAGCAGTTCCGCGGCCGCTACCCCGATTCGGTCCTTCGGCTCTACATCAACCACCTCGCGTGGGAACTCGAGAAGGAACCCTCGATGTTCACGCCGGCCGCGTAGGCGCGGGTCCGTGTGGTAACATTTCTCGACCGGAATGCTTTGGAGTGCCCTGTCCCGGCCGCCGCGGCATTCCGGCTTCCGGCCGCAGCGCCGGATGAGGCTGTTGAGTGCTCGGCATCGCAATCTTTCTTCTGAGCGCCGGTTTCGTCGTCTATGTAGTGCTCGGGTACCCGGCGCTGCTGGCGCTTGCCGCGCGGCGCGCAAAGCGGCCCGTTCAGAAGCAGCCCGCCGAGAGGACCGTATCGATCCTTCTTCCTGTCCGCAACGGCGAGCGCTGGATCCGCGCCAAGCTCGAGTCCATCTACGCCCTCGACTATCCGCGCGAACTCGTCGAGGTCATCGTCGTTTGTGACGGCTGCCGCGACGCCACCGCGAAAGTGGCCGCGGCGTTCGATGCGCCAAACTTGCACGTGCTTTCCATAGGACCAAGCGGCAAGGCTGTGGCGTTGAACGTCGCGATGGAACGCGCAACGGGCGAAATTCTCCTGTTCACCGATGTCCGGCAGCAACTGGCGCCCGATGCCCTGAAAGAACTCGTGGCATGCTTCTCCGATCCATCGGTGGGCGTAGCCAGCGGCGAACTCATCATCCGCGACGGCGCAACGCATGCCGAGTCGAACGTCGGCCTGTACTGGAAATACGAGAAGTGGATCCGGGGCAACCTGAGCCGGATCGACTCGATGCTAGGCGCAACGGGAGCGATCTACGCCATGCGGCGCTCGCTCGCGCGGCCGCTTGCGCCCGGCACCATCCTCGACGACGTGAACCTGCCGCTGAGCGCCTTCTTCCAGGGCTATCGCATCGTACTGGATGAGGCCGCGAAGGCATACGACGAACCGGCAGCCCTGCACACCGAGTTCCGCCGCAAGCTGCGCACGCTCGCCGGCGTCTACCAGAGCATCGGCGCATTCCCGGCGCTGCTCGGGCCGCGCAACCGCATGTGGCTGCACTTCATGTCGCACAAGTTCGGCAGGCTTCTGCTGCCCTGGGCTCTCATTGCGATGGCGGCGGCGAGCTTTGCTTTACCGGGCGCGTGGCGCGCTCTCGCGCTCGCCGCACAGGCCGCTTTTTACGGGGTGGCGGTTCTGGACACCGCCATGCCCGAGCGCTGGCCCATCAAGCGGCTCACCTCGCCCGTGCGCACTTTTGTCGTGCTGATGATCGCCGCCGCGGGCGCTGTGTCCATATTTTTCGTGCCGCCGCGGGCGCTCTGGGGCGAAACCCGCGTGCGGACCGAAAAACAGCCGCCTCGCTAGCACGCTAGAATAAGTTACTTCCCTGCAATGTCAACCGCATCGCTCGAGACGACGCTCACGGAACTGGAGCAGCACGCCCGCGCGCGCATCGACTCCGCCCCGGACGCCGCCGCGCTAGAAGCCGTTCGCGTCGAGGTGCTCGGCCGCAAAGGCGCGCTCGCCGCCGCCAGCCGCCAGATGGGTGCGCTACCCCCCGCTGAGCGGGCTCAGATTGGTAAGCGCCTCAACGCCGTCAAGCAAGCACTGGAAAATGCCTTCGCCGCCCGCAAGGCCGCTTTCGACCAGGCGGCGCTGGCCGCCCGTCTCGACCGCGAGTGGGTGGATGTCACCAGGCCCGCTCCCGGTCCGCGGCCCGGTTCGCTGCATCCGGTAACCCAGGTCCAGATGGAAATCGAGGACCTGTTTACGTCCATGGGCTTTGCCGTGCTGAGCGGCCCGGAGGTCGAATCCGAGTGGAATAATTTCGACGCGCTCAACATACCGCGCGACCACCCTGCGCGCGATATGCAGGATACCTTCTGGCTGGAACCGCTCTCGAGCGCAATGCTGCTGCGGACGCACACCTCGCCCGTGCAGGTGCGCGGGATGCGGAGACTCGGTCCGCCGCTGAGGATGATCGCGCCCGGCCGCGTTTTCCGTAACGAGGAAGTGGACGCCTCGCACGAGCACACGTTCTACCAGCTCGAGGGGATGATGGTGGACCGCGAGGTTTCCGTCGCGCACCTCGTCTACTTCATGAAGACGCTGCTAAGCGACATCTTCCGGCGCGACGTTACCGTGCGGCTCAGGCCGGGATACTTCCCATTCGTGGAGCCCGGATTCGAGCTGGACATACAGTGCCTGATCTGCGGCGGCGGGGGCTGCCCGGTTTGCAAGCACGGCGGCTGGGTGGAGTTGCTGCCATGCGGCCTCGTCCACCCCAACGTGCTGCGGCTGAGCGGCATAGATCCCGAGGAGTGGAACGGCTTCGCCTTCGGCCTCGGCCTTACGCGTCTGGCGATGATGCGCTACGCCATAGACGACATCCGCCTGCTGCAATCCGGCGATCTGAGGTTCCTGAATCAGTTCTAGCCACCGATGGACTTCTCTTACAACTGGCTTTCCGAACTCACAACGGGTCTCAGAATGGACCCGTTACAGCTTTCGCGCGCCATCACCATGAAGACCGCCGAGAGCGAGGGCGTCCGCCGCGTGGGCGCGCATCTCGAGCGGGTTTGCACGGCGCTGATAACGGCCGTCGAGCCGATCCCCGGTTCGCACAACGTCAAAGCAACTGTCGAAACCGGCCGTTACGGCACCAAAACCGTAGTCTGCGGCGCGCCTAACTGCCGGGTGGGCGTTGTGACCGCCTACGTGCCCGCCGGGACAGACCTGGCGGGGCGTTCGATCGATGCCATAGCCGTTTCCGGCGTCGTGAGCGACGGCATGCTGGCCTCGGGCGCCGAACTCGGCGTCAGCCGCGACGCGGCGGGCATTCTGGAACTGTCCGGCGAACCCGGACAGCCCGTGCCCGGCTGCGCGCCGGACTCCATCATCGAGATCGACAACAAGTCCCTTACACACCGCCCGGACCTGTGGGGGCACTTCGGAATGGCGCGCGAAGTAGCCGCCATCACCGGCTGCGAACTCCGCGACCCAGTGCGCCTGGAGCTTATTCCCGAAGGTGTCTCGCCCGTCAAGCTGTCCATCGAGGACGACAGCCTCTGCCCGCGGTACAGCGCGCTGGTTTTTGAGAACGTCACCGTGCAGCCGTCGCCTCTGTGGCTCCAGTACCGGTTGGAGTGCATCGGAATCAACCCGATCAACAACATAGTTGACGTGACGAACTGGGTGATGGCCGAACTCGCCCAGCCAATGCACGCATTCGACGCCGATTTGCTGCACGGCGATACTATCTACGTCCGCCCCGCGCGCGACGGCTCGGTTTTTGTCGCTCTCAACGGCGAGAGCTACACGCTGGACCGCACGAACCTGGTCATCGCGGACGCCCGCGGAGCAGTTGGCCTCGCAGGAGTCATGGGCGGCCTCGACAGCGCCATCCACGAGCGCACCAAACGCATCGTTCTCGAAAGCGCGAACTTCCAGGCTACGAGCATTCGCAGAACGGCCGCGAAGCTCAAGCTGCGGACCGACGCCTCCATGCGGTTCGAGAAATCGCAGGATCCGCAGAACACCGTCCGGGGGCTCGCGCGCGCTGTCGAGCTGCTCCAGATGGTATCTCCGGGGATTCGTGTCGCCGGCGGGCTCGCCGATCAGCAGCGCCCGCAGACGCCGCCCGCGCCCATTGAACTGCCTCTCGACTGGCTTGCCCGCAAGCTGGGCCGCAAGGTGCCCGATGCGGAGGTGCGGCAGATACTCGAGCGCCTCGAGTTTGGCGTCGCCGAGCCGCGCCCGCGCGTGTTCTCCGTAACTGTGCCGAGCTGGCGCGCTACGAAAGACATCTCCATCAAAGATGACCTGGTGGAGGAAGTCGGGCGCATGATTGGTTACGACTCGATCACGCCTCAGCCGCCGCTTCTGCCCGTCACCGTGCCGCCGGCGAACCCGGAGCGCCTGGTCGAGCGCCGCGTGCGCGCGATGGCCGCTGCGCAGGGTTTCACGGAGGTGTCGAACTACTCGTTCATCAGCGAGAACCAGGCGCGCGCGCTCGGCTTCGACCCCGCCGCGCACCTGCGCGTGGCCAACCCCATCTCGGCCGAACAGACGCTCATGCGTCTGAGCCTCTTGCCGGGTATCTACCGCAACATTGTCGATAACAGCCGGCATTTCGACGCCTTCCGCATCTTCGAGATCGGCGCTGAAATACACCCGCGCGCCGGCGCGCCTGGCGGCGAGTCCCCCGATTCGGAGCTGCCTTGCGAGATCCCGCATTTCGCCGCGGCGATTTGGGAAAAAGACGGCGGCGAGGCCGGCCTTTTCGAGGTGAAGCGCCTGGCCGAGTGCCTGATGCGCGGAGCCGAACTCCGGCACGCCCAGCCGCGCCAGTTCGAGCACCCGGCCCGCGCGGCCGAAGTCATCTGGCGTGGTGAAGTGGTGGGGCGTCTCTTCGAGCTTCACCCGTCGCTGCTTGAAACGGGGCGCGCCGCCATCCTCGATCTGGATTTGCAGATCGTGCGGCGTCTCTCGGAAGCGGGCGAGGTCAAGTACAAGGCCATCCGGCGGTATCCGTCGAGCTCGTTCGACCTGTCCGTGATCGCGCCGGCGCGCGAGCCCGTCGCCCAGATCGGCGCGCGGCTGGCGCAACTGGCCGGGGAGCTGCTCGAGGCTGTGGAGTTCGTGCGCGAGTATTCCGGTCCGCCGATTCCCGAGGGCAGCAAGAGCGTGTCCTACAAGCTGACCGTCGCCGCCGAGGACCACACCCTGTCGCTCGAGGAAGTCGGCTCGATCCGCACGCGTATCATCGAAGGCATGCGCGCTGCAGGCTACGAACTTAGGGTCTGATCCGCCCGCGCCATGCTGCCGGGCGGCTTCGCGCCGCCTCGCCCGCGTGTACCATTAGCAGCATGAACACCACACGCCGCGCCTTCGCCGGCGCGCTCGGCGCCGTAGCGGTGGCACCTGCCCTAGCCGCGCAATCCACCTCTGCTGCGGGCGATATCCGGCTTGGCGTTGCCAGCTACTCGCTGCGCATGTTCCAACGCGCGCTCGCCATCCGCATGATCGCGAAGCTCGGCATCCGCTACGTCACCATCAAGGAGTTCCACCTGCCGTACCGCAGTTCGCCGAAGGAGCTTGCCGCCGGAGCAGCCGAGTTCCGCAAAGCGGGTATCGAAATCCTGGGCGGCGGCGTTGTCTACATGACA
>JBLNBX010000186.1:0-12556 GCA_050260275.1 bacterium | reverse complement strand
CCTCGCACTCGCGCGCGAGCTGCCGCAGGGTGGCCTGCATGAAGACGGCGCCTCCATGCACGGGCGGGCAGATCGGGTACGGAGCGACGAACAACACGCGCGGGCGGTCGGGAACAGGCTCGGCCGTAGCCTCGAAACGGTCCCGGTAGTAGCCGCCGAGGGGCCGGCGCAGCGCCTCGGTATCGCATACTACGGCCAGAGAACGCGCGCGCCAGCGCGACGCCACGGCGCGCGGAAGCGCTGCGAAAGCCCGGCAGATTGCGGCGGCGGACGTGCGGTGCGGAGCGTCGCCGAACACGGCGGTTAGCGCGGCGCCAGCCATCGCGAAGAAGAAGTGCGAGGCCAGTTTGCGCCAATCGTGCACGTTCTTCCAGGCAAACAGCGCGAAGTTTTTCCTATAGACCGACTCGATGTACTCGCGCGAGAAGTGCTTGCCGATGGTTCCCCGGTGCTCGTGCCAGACACGGCTCGCGGGCTGGTACATGACCTTCCAGCCGCGCTTCCACGCCATGTAGCCGATGTCCGTATCCTCCAGGTAAAAGGGGCTATACAGGGCGTCGAAGCCGCCGATCTCCAGAAACCGGCGGCGATCGAAAGCCGTGGATCCGCCGCCGCCATAGAAGCATGGGAACAGGCCGGTGATGGCCTCGTCGATTCTGTGGCCCACCCGCAGCATTCCATCGTGCCAGTGAGCCTCGGACAGGCCTGTTTCCTCCCGGCGCCGCGCGGGGGCGGTGAAGAAGATCTGGCAAGCGACCGCGAAAACATCGTCGTCCCTGAATCCCTCCAGCAAGGGTGCGAGGAAATCCGGCGCGACGCGCATGTCGCTGTTGAGCAGGACGACGATGTCGTTCGTTGCGGCCCGGAAGCCCGCGTTCGAGCCGCCGCCGAAGCCCAGGTTGCGGTCGAGCGCGAGAAGCCTCACATTGGGGAAGCGCTCGCGGATGAAAGCAGCGCTGCCGTCGGTGGAACCGTTGTCCACCACGATGATTTCGTTTGCCGGATTGCCCGCCATGGCCGCGACTACGGAGGGCAGATACTTCTCGAGCAGGTCGCGGCCGTTCCAGTTCGGTATGACGACGCTCGCCGAGCCGGTCGAACGCGCGCGCTTCTGCGGCTTGCGGCGCCGGCCGAACAGGAGCCAGGCAGCGTCGGTGATGGCAAGCGCGGCCGCCGCGGCGAGCAGCAGGAGAGGCGCAAGCAGGAGCGCCGGCAGGCTCTTCAGAAACCGGAGCAGGCCCCGCATCTCACTCCGGGTCGAGTTCGGGGCCGAGGCCGAACTTGCGGCCCAGCTTTATCCAGCGCGATTGCCGGACGAGCGCGAGCTGGTGCCGGAGCGGGGTAAGCATGCGCGTGCACTCGGCAAGCTCCTCCTGCAGCCTGAGCGCCCAGGCCGTGCGCTCCTCCTCCACCTCCTGCAAGTCGGCTATCCGAGCCCGCGCGCGCTTGAGTTCGGCATCGAGCTGCATCGCCCAACTGTTGCTCGCCTCGAGCTCTGCGTGCTGCCGCCTGAACCTGTTGACAAGGTCTTCCTTTTCGAGGCGGAGCTTCTCTATGTTCTCCAGGCGCTCCCGGAGCATGTTTGAGGTGCCGGGCAGGTACAACTGCGCCCTCGCCTCTGGCAACGGAGCGGCGGAACAAAGCGCGAGGAAGAAGTGAGCATCCTCAGGAGCGGCGGGTTGCGCCTTTTCGACGGCAAGCTCCATGCCGTCGGGGCCGGCACAGGGCTGGAAGGCAATACCGGCGACGTGGTTCTGGAGCAACATCGCAACGTTCGGGAACAGGCGGCGCAGCTCGCCGGTGAACTCGGCAAAGTCGAACTCGTGAACGTGATAGGGATTCGCGCCCGTCGTGGCGCGGGCCTCCGTGTAGTAGTCGCGGTTCGGAGTCGAGATGATCAGCAGCCCCGTGTCGCCGAGCACGCGGCGGGTCTCGACCAGGAACTCCTGCCAGCAGTCGATGTGCTCAATGACCTCGAAGGATACGATCAGGTCGGCGGAAGCCGAGGCGAGGGGCAGGGCGGCGCAGGACGCCTGCAGAAACGAGATGTTCTCCGCGGAGTAATGCTCGCGCGCGTATGCGACCGCCTCGGAGGACGCATCAAGGCCGATAGCGCTTGCCGCAGTGGCGGCCAGGCGCGCAGTTCCGTAGCCCGTGCCGCAGCCCGCGTCCACGACGCGCCTGCCCGCTGCAAACCGGGACGCGAACACGTAGCGCGCAACGTGCTCGTTCCAGAGGTCCGGGTCTACAAGGCCGGGGATTACGCGCTCGCCAGTGAACTCAGCCAACGGTGTTCTCCGCTGCCGCTGCGGTGCGGCCACCCAGCCGCGCGTTCAATTCGATGCGGCAGGGCAGGTGCATGAAGCCGTAAACCTGATCGTCGCAGTGGCCCATCTGCAGGGTGATGGCGTTGTCGATCCAATCGCACATTTTATACGCGTGATGGCTGCCGTCGGCGATGGCCGGCGAGAACGAGAAGAATCCTGGATAGAGCTGAGGCAGCTCGATGTGGAAGTCCACGGTGTAGATATCGCCGGGGACCATAGGCGGCAGATGAAAACTCTCGCGCGAGGTATTGGTTCCGGCAAAATCCATTCCGAGGTGGTTGCGCAACATGAAGCCGACGTTCGGGACGGCAATCGGCTCCTTTGCCCGGACACTGATGCGGACGATTATCTGCGAGCCTGGCTCAAGAAGCTGCAGTGGCGTGCCGCCCGAGTCGAGGATGGCGATGCCAAGGATCTCGGCGCGGCCGTCGCCGTGGCGGTGGTCCACGTTGGGGATGGATTCGACGACCTCGGGCGCGACAATCCTGCCCGCACGGCGGGCCGGCTCGGGCTTTGCGGCCGTCAAGTACGCCGAATCCTTGGCCGTCATGGCGGCCAGATATTTCGCCACTACCGCGTCGGTCGCACCCAGCTCCCGAACGCGGCCACTGTCGAGCCAGAGCGTCCGGTTGCCTATGGCCTTTACATCGGCTATGGCGTGAGAGACGAAGACGATGGTGACGCCCTGCGCCCGCAGTTCGTGGACTTTGCGCATGCAGCGCTGGCGGAAGTAGATGTCTCCGACCGAGAGCGCCTCGTCGACCAGGAGGATGTCGGGATCGACATGGATAGCCACGGCGAAGGCAAGGCGAACAACCATGCCGCTCGAGTAAGTCTTTACGGGCCGGTGTATGAAGTCACCGATCTCGGCAAACTGCTCGATGGCTTTGTACTTGAGGTCCATCGCGCGGGATGAGAAACCGAGAATCGCCCCGTTCATGTATACGTTGTCGCGGCCGCTGAACTCGGGGTTAAAGCCCGAGCCGAGTTCGAGCAGCGCGGAAACGCGGCCGGTGACCTCTATGCTGCCCTTGGTGGGCTGGATAATGCCCGCGAGTAGCTGCAACAGGGTGCTTTTGCCTGCGCCGTTTTCGCCGATGACGCAGAAGGTCTCGCCTTTGGCGATGTCGAAGGTCACATCATGCAGAGCCCAGAAGTCGCGGTGGAACGAACGGCGGTTAAAGGTGGCGAGTTCTTTCAGGCGGTCGCCGGGAGAATCGTAGATGGCGTAGCTCTTCGAGACGCCTTTGAATTCGACGACATTCAACGTAGCAATGACGAATCTATCGAAGCCAGGAGAGTTACGTCAAATCGCGGGACTAAGAGTGGGCGGCCGCCGGCTCCTGCTGAAGCGAAAACGGCGGAGAGCCGATCGCGTAACTGGCTGTCGTGGGCCTTTTCGAGCGGTGCAGGTACCGCGGCGCGCTGGCCCGGCTGGGTCAGCAGGCGCCTTCAGGCTGCAACCAGTCAGCGAGGAAGCAGGTAGCCGCCCCGGGATTGCGGACGTTCTATAGGACTTCCTCCTGTTCAGCAGTTCCGACCCCCACAACCGGGAGGCCGCGACTGGCCTCGCCGTTCGAGGCCTGGAAGCCCCGGTACCGCTGGCTTCCGACCCTACTATGCACCCAAAAGTATTGTGTGTCAATACGATAGTTAACAGATGTTAATCGCCAAAATCAGAGGTGCGTTGACAAGTGCTCGGCAGGATCTCTAGTCTAGGGATAAGCACACCAACCGGCTGCCGGTGTAGCTCAGCGGTTAGAGCGTGGGTCTCATAATCCCAAGGTCGCTGGTTCAAATCCAGCCGCCGGCACCACCTGTCAGTCACACCGCCTGCGCGTTTGAACGGTCATTCACGATCAGCGAGTAGATGCGATCAAGATCCTCAGCCGAGTAGAACTCGATCTCCAGTTTGCCGCGAGCATCGGGGCGGCCGATGATCCGCACGCGGGTTCCGAGCACGCGTTCGAGGTTCTCGATGGCGGCGCGAACGTTCGGGTCGGCAGTGGGATCTTCGGCCGGTTTTGCTTCGCGTCCGGCAGTCATCTTCTGGACCATCCGTTCGACCTGTCGGACGGACAGCCCTTGGGAGCAGGCCTTTTCGGCAACCTGCCGCTGTAAGTCGGCTGAGGGCAGCGCGAGTATGGCGCGCGCGTGCCCGGCGGAGATGCGGTGCTCGGCCACGAGCTGCTGAAGGTCGGACGGCAGCTTGAGGAGGCGGAGCGTGTTCGTGATGGTCGTGCGGTCCTTGCCTGTGCGGCCAGCCAACTCCTCGTGGCTGAGATGCAGTTCGCGAATCAGGCGATCGAATGCGCGCGCGACCTCGATGGGATTGAGGTCTTCACGCTGGATGTTCTCGACCAGCGTGACCTCGAGCAACCGGTCGTCAGATATGGGCCGGATGACTGCGGGTACCTCTGAGAGCCCCGCCAGCTTGGCAGCGCGCCAGCGGCGCTCGCCGGCCACCAGTTGATACCTGCCTTCGTGTGGGCGGATGACCAGTGGCTGAATTATGCCGTTTGCGGCTATGGAATCAGCCAGTTCCTGGAGGCGATGAGCATCAAAGACTGAGCGCGGCTGCAGCGGGTTGGGGTCGATCAGAGCGATCGGAACCGTCGTGACGCCGTCGTTCCCAGACGCAGGGGCTGCTTCGCCCCGGGGCGTGGTGCGGCTGGATATGAGGGCGCCGAGCCCCTTACCGAGCGCCTTGCGCGGATGATCTTGAGTTTTCGTCATGCGCCAGTATTTCCTTCGCCAGCTTGATGTAGCTCTCTGCTCCTCGGGAACGGACATCGTAGAGGAGGATAGGCTTCCCGTAGCTGGGCGCCTCCGCAAGCCTTACGCTGCGGGGAATAACGGTTGTGAATACTTCGCCCGCGAAGAAGTCGCGCAGATCGGCCGCCACCTGCCTGGAGAGGTTGGTGCGATCGTCGTACATCGTCAGGAGAATTCCCTGAAGCTTGAGCGGATGGCCGAGGTCGTCGCGGACGCGATCGATGGTGTCCATCAGTTCGGAAACACCTTCGAGGGCGAAGAACTCACACTGGATGGGGACGAGGACGGAATCGGCGGCGACAAGCGCGTTCAGGGTGAGGAGATCGAGCGCAGGAGGACAATCGATGAGAATGTAATCGAATTTGTCGCGAACTGGGGCAAGCCGCTCGGCCAGACGATGCTCGCGGCGGTCCACGTCGACGAGTTCGATATTGGCTCCTACGAGGTTCTTGTCGGCGGGGAGGACCTGTAGGCCCTCCAGTTCGGTGGGCGCGAAGGCGTCCGAGATGTCCGCGTCCGAGAGGAGGACGTCGTAGGTGGTGAGCCGCCCGGGCTCTTTGGAGACTCCGAGGCCGGTAGTGGTGTTGCCCTGGGGATCGGCATCTACGATGAGTACATGAAGATCATTAGCGGCCAGAGATGCGCCGAGATTTATGGCAGTCGTTGTCTTGCCAACGCCGCCTTTCTGGTTGGCGATTGCGATGATTTTTCCCAAGCGGCGACTCCGAGACGAACAGAACATGCTACCACGAGTTTCGTCGGAGTCCAGGTTTCACGTGACACTTCACGCGTGAACCGTTTCACGTGGAACTTGTTTGGACACGGTATCCGACAAGAAGGACCTTGCGCTTGCCCCAAGGCAATGGTGTAGCAGGCTGCCAGCGGAAACGGGTATCAGCAGCGGCATGCACCGCGTCATCGGCCCCAAGCAACAGCGCGACGCTACGCGACGGGATCGCAACAACGTCTTCCCACCTAACCGCGCGCGAGACTACCCACTCGAAATCCCCTGGAATCTGCTCCGCACGGCCCGCAGCCACTCTGACATTCGCGAGCTTTCGGGTAGCCTCCCTCAAGAAGACGGACTTCCGCAGGTGCGATTCGGCAAGGGTGACTCTGAGTCTGGGGCGGCGAATTGCCATCGGAATACCTGGAAAGCCAGCGCCTGAACCGACGTCCAGCACCGAGGCCGCATCCGGCGGCAGGCGGTCTGCAAGGAAGAGCGACTCGCAGTAGTGCCGCTCGACAGCATCGGCGACCGCCTCTATCCGCGTCAGGTTAAGAACGCGATTCCAACGAAGCAGCAGCCGGTAGTGCTCGAAAAGCGCCTCGGCCTCAGCATCGCTCACTGACCCAACCGCGGCGTAGCACCCAGCGAGCGCAGCCCGGAACTCCTCGAAATCAGGCATCGACCCCACGCGCCCGGATAGCCAGGTAAGTATCAAGAACGGCCACCGCCGCAGGCGTCACACCCGGGATGCGGGATGCCTGGCCGAGCGTGCGCGGCCGAACGCGTTCGAGTTTATCTCGAACCTCACGGGAGAGCCCCGGAATGCCCGCAAAGTCGAAGCCGTCGGGTATCCGGCGTTGCTCCGCCGCGACCAGATGCGCGACGTGCCGGTCTTGCTGCGCGAGGTATCCGGCGTACTTCACCTCGGTTTCGAGGCTCGCCAGCAAGCCGTGCACGGGTTGCGAGCCGAGCACCGACTCGACCCATCCATTCAACGCGCCCAGCCTGGATTCCGGGCGGCGCAGCCACTCGATCATCGGCGGCCGGTCCTCCGGGGCCAAGCCCAGCGCCGGAAACGCGTCCGGATCAACTCGAGTCGCGCGCAATGCCGATTCGAGCCGCGCCTTCTGAGCCAGCTTTGTTTCGTACAGCCGCCAGCGCCGGTCGTCGACCAGGCCGACCCGCCGCCCCAAAGGCGTCAGCCGTTCGTCGGCGTTGTCGATGCGCAGGCGCAGACGGAACTCCGCCCGCGACGTGAACATCCGGTAAGGCTCGTCCGCCCCCTTGGTGACGAGGTCGTCAATCAGAATGCCCGTGTACGCCTCGGAGCGTCCGAGTATGACACCATCCAATCCCCCAAGCCGCCGGGTGGCATTGATGCCGGCCATAAGCCCCTGGCACGCGGCTTCCTCATATCCTGAGGTTCCGTTGATCTGGCCAGCCAAATACAAGCCAGCGATGCTGCGAACGGCGAGCGTGTGGTCCAGTTCCCGCGGATCCACGGCATCGTACTCGATGGCGTAGCCAGGCCGGATCATCTCCGCCCGCTCGAGCCCGGGTATCGAAGCAATCGCGGCCTGCTGCACGTCGATAGGCATGCTCGTCGACATGCCATTCAGGTACACCTCGTACGTGTCGAAACCTTCTGGCTCAAGGAAAATCTGGTGGCGGGGCTTATCCGGGAACTTCACCATCTTGTCCTCGATCGAAGGACAGTAGCGCGGCCCAACACCCTTGATCTGGCCGCTGTAGAGCGGCGAGCGGTCGATGGCGCCCATCAGGATGCTGCGCGTGCGGTCGTTCGTGTACCCGATAAAGCAATCGATCTGCGGCCGGTCGATGCTCTCGGTGAGAAACGAGAACGGCGTCGGCACAGCATCGCCGGCCTGGCGCTCGAATTGCGACCAGTCGATGGTCCGTCCATCCAGGCGCGCCGGAGTGCCTGTCTTTAGGCGCTTCCATTCGAGCCCCAATTGCCGCAACTGGCGCCCAAGCAGCTCAGAAGCAGGTTCGCCGTTCCGGCCGCACGTATAGGTGTGCTCGCCGATATGCGCGAGCCCGTTCAGGAACGTCCCGCTGGCCATGATGACTGCGCCGCAACGGAGTTCCCTGCCGTCGCGCAAGCGCACACCGCTAACCCGCCTCGGCGCGCCCTCCTCCAATATCAACTCGGCGGCTTCAGCCTGAACCAGCCGCAGGTTCGGCTCACGCTCGAGTTCCTGGCGCATCCGGGTGCGGTAGACCTTCCGGTCGCACTGCGCACGGGGTGACCACACCGCCGGTCCCCGGCTCGTGTTCAGGAGCCGGAACTGAATCCCGGCCTCGTCCGCGATCTGGCCCATGATGCCGCCCAGCGCGTCGATCTCGCGCACCAGATGGCCCTTTGCGACACCCCCGATAGCCGGGTTGCAGGACATCTGTGCAACCAGATCCGCGTTCATGGTGACGAGAGCAGTGTTCGCGCCAAGGCGGGCGCACGCGCGCGCCGCCTCGCAGCCGGCGTGCCCGCCGCCGATCACCACTATGTCGTATCTCGTCTCGCGGAAACTCGGTTGCATAGACCCCGGAGTTTTCCTTTATTCTAAAGGTCTTACCCCAGCGGCAGCAACGCGCGATAAGTGCCGTTAATGATGGAGGCGATAACATGCGAGTTTTGGTTATAGGCGGGGGTGGACGTGAGCACGCCATCGCCTGGCGGCTGTCCCGATCAGCATCAGTCAGGGAAGTGGCCGCCGTGCCGGGAAATCCCGGCATTGCGCGCGTTGGACGCTGCGTCGAAGCGCCCGCCGGCGGGCCGGAAAGTCTCGCATCGCTCGCGGCCTCAATGGGCGCCGACGTGACGATTCCCGGCCCCGAGGCTCCGCTCGTAGCCGGAGTCGTCGATGAGTTCCGTGCTCGTGGCCTGGCCATAGTGGGGCCCACCGCGGCTGCGGCCCAACTCGAGGGCAGCAAGATATTCGCGAAGGAGTTCATGGAGCGTGCCCATGTGCCCACGGCGGGTTTTGCGCGCGTCGAGAACGAGGCTGAGGCCGTACGCGCCATCGACCGGTTGGGCTGTCCCGTCGTGCTTAAGGCCGACGGGCTCGCTGCCGGCAAGGGCGTCATCATCGCCAACGAACGCGACGAAGCCATCCGCACCGCCCGCGCTCTTCTCGCAGGCGAGATCGTCGGCACGGCAGGCAGCCGCCTGGTCATTGAGGAGTATCTCACCGGCGAGGAGGTCAGTTTCATAGTCCTCACCGATGGCCGCGGCGTCGCCGTGCTCGAGCCCACGCAGGACCACAAGGCAGTGGGCGACGGGGACACCGGCCCGAATACCGGCGGCATGGGTGCCTACTGCGACTCGCGAATACTGACGGACGAGCAGCGGCGCGTTGTTCTCGACACGATCGTGCACCCTGTGCTGGACCGCATGCGCTTTGAGGGCAATCCGTTCACCGGTTTTCTGTACGCCGGATTGATGATGACGCCGCAGGGGCCCAAGGTGCTCGAGTTCAACGTGCGTCTGGGAGACCCCGAAACGCAGGCCATCATGCATCGCATGAGCGGCGATTTCGGCGAGGTGCTCGCCGCCGCGGCCCGCGGCAGCCTCGGCGACGCACGGCTCGAATGGCGGGACGAACCATCGGTGTGTGTCGTTTTGTCGTCCGCCGGATACCCCGGCAAGTACAAGACCGGCGCGCCGATTCACGGCCTCGATGAAGCGGAGGAGACCGGCGCCACCGTGTTTCACGCAGGGACGCGTCAGGGCGCGGGCGGCGTGGAGACCGCGGGCGGACGGGTTCTCGGTGTCACCGCCTCGGGCGAGACGCTCGAATCCGCGATAGCCAACGCATACGCCGCGGTGGCCCGCATCTCATTCGAAGGAGCCTATTACCGGCGCGATATAGGCCGCAAGGGCCTGGCGCGGTGGCGAGAGTAGCGGGTGCACGCGCTACAATGAGGCTGTCCGGGGACGTAGCTCAGTTAGGATAGAGCGGCCGCCTCCTAAGCGGCAGGTCGGCAGTTCGAATCTGCCCGTCCCTACCACTCACACCCGGCGAATGGCCACGCTCACCGGGCCGGAGCCGACCGGAATCATCGTGAACAGCGGAGCGTACTTGCTCCGTTTAGCCGCGATGGAGGCGATTCGGATCACCGCGACATCACCGGATGCCCGGTTGAGCACGAGCGCGTACTGCTGGTCCGGGGTGATGCCGATGCAGGCTGGTTCGCGTCCTACCTGCGCGACCGCGATGACGCGGCGCGTTTCTATGTCGATGACGCTCACCTCGCCGGAGGTCGGGTTGGCGACGAACAGGAAACTCGACGCGGGGCTCTCGGCCATCACGCCGGGAGAGCGGCCGGCCAGGATCGTCTCAGCGACCTCAGTGTTGTACGGGTAAATGAACACCAACGCGTCCATGCCCTCGCCTGTCACGAACAACTGGCCGCCATCGGACTTCATGCAGAGGTTGTCCGGCCGCACGGCAACCGGCAGCCTCACGACCGTCCGCCCGGTGCCGGCATCCAGAATGACGATGCTGCGTGAAACCGTATCAGCCGCGAGAACCACACGCTCGTCGGACCGGAACATCACGCCATGCAGCGCCCCGCCCTGCGCCACGATGCGCCGGACCCCGGTGATAAGGTCCAGGATGGCCATCGATCCCGCGTCGCCAAACGTGACCGCGGCCGCGCGTCCGCTGCGCGAGATGTCGAGACCGGCCGGCTCGGACGGCAAAGGAATCGCGCCGCTCGGGCGCAGTGAATCCAGCGGAACCCGCACAAGCTGCTTCGGGTTCGCGCAGGCCACCCAGATGTAGTCGCCCGAAGGGTCCAGCCGCATTGTCTTAGCCGCCCGCGCGACTCGCGCTTTTCGGGAGATCTTCAGCGCCGCGACGTCGAGCTCATACAGCTCGCCCGAGGAGGGCGTCAGGGTGTACGCGAACGGTTTGCCAGACCTCGCGAGAACCTCGGTGGGCGCCCCGTCGAGCCTGATGTGGCGCGCCACGGCGAAAGCCGTCAGGTCCACCGCGGCGATGGCCCTGCCCTGTTCGTTCGCCACGAACGCGTATCCCGGAAAGCCGCTGCCCTTACGGCGGCCGCAGCCTGCCAGCGCGATTGCCGAAGCGAGCAACTGCCTTCTGGTCATCTCTAAGTGATCATTCTAACGGTGCGGGTGCCTCGGCATCGGACCGGGCGGCCACGGCAGACCCACGGCTCCCCGCCGAACGCGACAATCGGTCTGACACCCGGCCGCGAGCGAGCAAACCACCGAGGCACCCTGCGCAACTATCGCAGGGTGTCACTAGCGTCGCCTGATTGAGCTAGGATGATCTGGTGTTCACCCGCCTCAGCCGGTTTGCGAAAGCCATGCTTGCCTATGCGGCCTTGGGAGTTCTGGCCGCGCTCACCCTCGATGACTCCCGTATCCGGGGTGCGGTGTTGATACTACTCGCCGGCTTGGCCGTCCTGACCTGGAATACCCAACGGAAACAGCAATAGCCCACCTGTGTTCCAATGTGAAACGCGCCGTTCCAGCCTGAACCATCGGCTGGAATTCGCCCAAGCTCCCCTAAGGTAATTAAGTTACGTACTTAGTGCCTTTGTTTCTATATACTAAGTAGCTTCCCGCTAACCCCCCGACCCTCGCTGGAGGGACGCTTGCATAACAGCGACCCGAGTGAGGAAACATGATTGAGACAACCCAGGCTGCAACGCGGCACGCGCAGCCGGACGCCGCTGTGATCGAGAGAACTCAGCGCGAGCGCGCCGTTCTGGAGAACCTCCCCCTGGTGAAGGCCATCGCGATCCGCGTGCACGAGACACTACCTGTGCACGTCGATCTCGACGACCTTATCCACGCCGGCGTCCTGGGCCTTATGGATGCCGTGGCGAAGTATCGCCCGGAGAAGAAAGTCGCGTTCTCGAGTTACGCGAAACACCGCATAAAGGGTGCCATACTGGACAGCCTGAGGCAACTGGACTGGGCTTCGCGCGACATGCGCAGGCGTCACAAGCAGGTGGAAGCGGCCATCCGCGAGTTGTCGCTGGAGCTGCACCGCAACCCCACGGAAGCGGAGATCGCCGCCAAGCTAGGAGTGCGCCTTGAACGCTGGAGGCAGATAGCGTCGGAGATGCAGAACATGGGGCTGGTGTCAATCTCGGCGCGCCGGCAGGACCAGGAGGACCTGCCCACTCCGGACTATCCCGCCAGCCCCGAGACTCAACCCGATGCGATGTGCGCCCGGGAGCAACTGCGCGACGCGCTCTCGGAGGCCATGAAGGCGCTGCCGCCGCGCTACCAGCAGGTGGTTACCCTCTACTACACGCGCGACCTTACGATGCGTGAGATAGGCCAGATGATGGGCGTCAACGAGAGCCGCGTGTCGCAGATCCACAAGTCGGCCCTCGAGAAGATGGCCGTCTCGCTCGCAGCGGCGGGCATCAGCTCAAGCGGCGCGTTCTGAGCCGCGCGCCGGCGACCAGTGCGGGCGCAGAGATCCGGCCCGGGAGCGCGGCGCCGGATATGCGGGCCGGGCAGACCTGCGCATCACTCCTCAAGCTGGTGCGGCGCGCGCGGCTCGAGGCCCTGCTCCACGGATTCCGTGGAAGTCAAAATTTTGGCGTGGGGCTTTGGCATTATGGCGCGGCCGTAGAAGGCGGCATGGACGCGCGTGAACTCGGCCCCGAAGAAGAGGATCAGCGAAGAGTAGTAGACCCAGGCAAGCACGAGCACTAG
>JBLNBX010000185.1:0-9389 GCA_050260275.1 bacterium | reverse complement strand
TGTTTTGGGAAATGGCGTGCCCCGATAGACAAGGTACGCCTTCAGATATTTCTCGACGCATTGCTGCGCATGAAAGCAGACAGTCGCGGTCGGGCAGGAGCTACCCAGCTTCAGGAGGTGGGCGGCGGTCTTGAGATCCTCCTCGGCTTTCGCTACCCATTCAGCGGCGACCCGATCTGTGCTATCAGCTTCGGGCATACAGGACTTTTCCCTCCCGGACCGCGGGATACTCGATGGTGCCTACAACGTCTTTGCGCCAGGCGAAATCCTCGGGTGTGGTCACGATGATGTCCTTGGGAATTCTGATATCGTGCAAAGCGACGCGGATTTCGACCTGCTTCTTGTGCTTCAGCCCCTCAACCGGCATCACGACCAACAGATCCACGTCGCTGTCGGGGCCTGCTTCGCCGCGGGCATGCGACCCGAATAAGATCACGCGCTCGGGATGGAAGTCCCGCACGATCCGCCGTACCATCCTCTGAATCTCCCGCGCAATACTTGGCTTTGTCCTGAGCATCGATTCACCTCGGCATGGCCAGCAACATGGCGTCGAGCAGCCGCTTTTCTTCGCTACCCTTCGGATAGAGCGCAGAGAGCGCGTTCGCAAGACGCAGGAAATAGGGACCACGCTCCTGTTCGGCTTTGAGCAGCGCCCGCAGGGCGTTGGTCCGGCCCCCAGCCTGCAAGAGCATCGCCGCGTGGACACGATCGAGTGTGGTCGCTTCCGGCTGCGCCGCGGGAGCGTCGTCGGCCATGTCCACCGCGATCCGGCGCCGGCGGCCATTTGCCTTTGCAGGTGTGACGTCCTGATCGGGGAACAGGGCCAGTTGGCGCGTGGCAGCCAGAGGGTCCGTTTCGAGCAGATCGGCGACGGCTTCTCTGCCATCCTGCCCGAACAGGAGCTTGGCGCGCTCGCTCACCGCGAGCAGCCGGACGACGCCCTTCCTGGTTTCGATGATCCGGTTTTCCCATTTGGGCAAGTTGATCCCGAGCGGCTGGGCGAACCGCCGGACCACGTCGAAAACCAGGCTGTAGCCCTTGCCGGCTTTGGGCGCCGCGCCCTCCTCATCTTCATCTTCCGCCGCTTCGTCTTCTTCGGACTCTTCGCTTGCGGCGAAGTCGCCGTTGGTGCTTTGGAGGGTCCACAGAAAGAGCGCCGTCAGCCGGGCGTCTTCTTCGACTGCGCCCGCGGCGCCGTTGCGGGCGCGAGCCTCCGCGGTGCCGAGCACCTGTTCGAGCGCCGTGCGGCCGACCACCTCCCACACCTTTTCGAGGTATTCGGCGAGGCTGACTTCGCGGCCGTCGGCGGTTTCGACTCGGGCGTAGCGGCTGAAGATCTCCAGCGCCGGCCCGATGCAGGCAAAGACAAGGTCCGCGCCGCGCACGTCCTCCGATTCGAGGCGCTCCATCCAGTCGCCGACGCGTTTGGGCAGCTCGCGGAGCACTTCGGCCCAGTCGCCGGTGGGCGCGTTCTCGGGACGCGGGCGGCAGACGAGATGGACGCTGGTGGCAAGTGAGGCTGTCTCGCGTGCGTTCAATCTTGAGCCGCGTTCTGTTGCAACCGGCCACGAGGCGGTGATTGTCCAGCCCCCTTGGATCAAACCTGATAACAGTGCCTCCCATCCCTCTGTCGTTTTATGAGCGAAAACGACCGAACCAACGCCATCGTCGCGCAGTACGCGTCGACCCTCGCCAAAGGCTTTCGCTATTCCGATTTCGTATGATCGAGCATCCTTAGTCGATGTGCTCAGTCTGTGAGGTCTATCCACGACAATCTCACGTTCCTTAGGAGTGGTCCAACTGTCTTCGTGAGCCGCTCCGGCAGTCAAGAGACGCTTGGATCTTGAACGCTTGAGCCAGACAAAGAAAAAATCAGACAGGTGCGCGTAGGGTACAGCATCATAGTACGGTGGATCAGTGAACCAAATATGAGCGGAATCGTCCGGGGCTGGGTGGGTCGCAGCATCTTGCATGCCGGTCTGACCGATCATCAGGCCACGTGGAGCATCGATCACGTTACAAACCCAATCTAATGCGGCAAGTAAGTTGGCAGATTCTTTGCCCATGGGCAGCGTTTCACAGAAATCCCAGACCATCCCTAATGCTTGGCGACCAAATGTGCTGGCCACGGCCTCAATCGTTTGGAGCCATCTCACGAGACTCGAAGCTTGGTCAGCCACCCTATCGACGACTAGTGCCAGGGCGTCGGTCAGGGAACCTCGATCGACAGCGCCAACCAGTTCTGTCAAGACTTTTAGTGTGAGTTTCTGCCGTGCGGTAAAAAGATCGCCCCATCGCTGCATTCCGTAGATCGGCACACTGATCCTGCGTAGTTCGTTGCAGGAAATCGCTTCATCCGGCACCGGGGACAGTCCCTTGCGCCCGCCGCGCTCCCACTCATCGAGGATCTTCTTCAGCCGCCGCTGCGCCTTCCACACCGCCTGGTAGTCGGCCTCTGTTGGCAGCCGGTAATGCCGGCCCTGTTCTCCCGGCTTCATCGTCACCACCGCCAGCAGCCGTGCGCCCCCTGTCCGCCGGCCTTTCACGTCGAACACGGTATCCGCGCCGCCGCGCTGTGCCGCAAGCTGCGCCCGCACGCGCTCCGGCGGAAGCACAATGTTGCATGCGGGACACGCCGCCTTGGCCCGCGTCACGGTTCCCGGCGGGACTTCCTTCTCGGACTTCGGCTCGAAGACCTCGAATTGAATCTCAGGTGGCGTGCCCTTGTGCCGCACCACGGTGTGCCGCAACGCGCGTTTGCGGTTCGCCTTCTTGCACAGCCAGAACGACCGCACCAACGGGATCTCCGCGCCGCAGTTGGGCGACTCGCACCGCACCGTCCGCGCCCACAGGTAGGCGATGGGCGTTGAGCCGTCCGGATCGCCGGGATAGAACTCGGCCAGTTCCTTTTCCGCTTCCCGTTTGATTTCGGCGCCCACGCGCCGCAACTCTTCGGCCAGCTTCGGTCCGTGCCGCGGGATGTCCTCGAGCATCACCTTGAGGATCAGGCAGGCCACCGGGTTGAGGTCGCTGGCAAAGGCGTCGCAGCCGACGCGCAGCGCCTCGAGCGGAATCGACCCGCCGCCGGCGAAGGGATCGACCACCAGCGGCGGCTCCTCCGGATAGGCCGCCCGCACCAGCGCGCGGCTGACCTCCAGATATGAGGGATGTGCCGCCAGGTCCCAGTTGGCGAAGTCCGCGATGAATTTCAGCAGCGCCTTCCGCAGATCTTCATCGGTCGGCCCTGGCGCGCCCTGGACGGAGGGCAGCAACTCCCGCGCCTTCTGCTTGAAGTCAGCCGGGCAACACGGATCGCACGGGTCGGGCCAGAGCAGTGCCAGGAGCATCGCCCGGCAAGAGGCCAGCGGCCGCCGCGCCCACCAAAGGTGGAGCGTCGAGGGATGCCCATGCCGGATCGACTTCTCCCGCGCCGCATGGCGCGAGACTTCGGCGATGGGGAAATCCACCTCGGCGAGCCGCTTGCACTCCTTGGGGATCATTGCGCGCCTCCCGCGAGCGTCCAGATTCCGTCTTCCTCGATCGCCCAGTCGGCAACGCGCCCGTCGCGTACTCGTGAACCCGGTGTCCACAACGGCGTTTCCGAGACCTTGCGAAACGGATCGGCTTTCGTTCGATCCCACCCTGCAAGCAGTTCCTGGCTCCCGACAGTCTCTGGAACATGATCGGCGGGCCGAACATGTGCGAGCAGATGGCCGCTCTGGACCACCGGCGCGTCCTGATTCGACAACACTCCGGCCCCGAAAACCTCGGAAGCCAGCGTCATGTCAAAGCGACGCAGCCGGCCGAGCCCGTAGCGCGTGTCACCACCCAAAAAGAGAGCAGTGAGGTCGCTCAGTTCTGGCAAGTCCTGCTTAAAGAATACGTAGCCTACAAAGGCGACTGGAGATTTGTTGCTTCGCCATTGGGACAACACGCATTCTGTTTCCCGGAGACTTCCCTCCTCGGCGCTATCGGAATCGGGATCAATTGCGGTTCCCGGGCGGGCATCCAGCAGCCGCAGGCGCATCTGACGGTTAGTGAGGTCGTGCTTGCCGTCCGGCCGGTCCTCGCGCCGCCAGACCAACCCATCGCGCTCTTCATACCGCGGCAGCCAGGCCCGCCAATGCTTCCCGTCGCATTCCGCAGGGAACAGATAGCTGAAGCGGGCGTTCTCGTGGAGCGTTGCGCCCTCCGTTTTGTAACTCGGGAAGCCATTCTCCCGGCGTCGCGCCAGCTCAGCCGTGAGGGCGCCCCACAGAGCACGCGAGGGCACGTAGAGCCGGCAACGATTCAGGCTCCCTGCGGGTGGTACGCCCACAAACAGGGGAGATTCCAGCCGCCACGTCCAGCGATAGATCGTCCATCTCACTGCGCCTTCGCCTCCCTGGCCTTGGCGTGATAGCGGCCATAGACGAGCGCTTGGCGGAGCAGGTCCCGCGCGAAGAGCAACTTGTCGAGATCTCCGGCGAGCGCTTGAAGGGCGTTGAACAAGTCGCCGTTCCCGAGCAGGGGCGACTCTGCGGGAACCTTTTGAAGAAACTTAGCAAGCTCGCCACTGACCTTCCGGCCACCCGGCCCGCCTTGGGCGTTCACAAAGAGGAAACAGGCGTAGACGCCTTGCTCTTCCAACACGCTCAACGCGCTGGTCAGCGTCTTGTCATCGACTTTATCGAGTTGAGCCAGCGCCCGTCCGAGATTCGCGCATTCGACGTCCAAGTTCTGCATCAGGCGCCTCCTGTCGGCTTGGGAGCGACGGGCTGCTGTGGAGTAGCTCTGGGCGACAACACGCGGAGACGTCCCATCCCGCGCGTGCCCATCCCGCCGATCCCAAGGCATTCCATATATGGATGTGCTGCGGCCACCACGTTGAAAACCTCATCCGTGTCCTTCACTGCGTCAACGGCGGCGTTGCCCACCTTGAAGTGTGCCGGGTTCTTGCAGATCACCTCCCACAGGAGCACCGTGGAGCGCGGGAGCGCTTCGTAGGTAAACAGGGCGCCTTCCTCGGCTGCGCCGGTCTCCGGATTGATGGACACGGAAGTCCGCACTTCCAGATTGCTGTTGACGATGTGGGAGAAGAGCTTGTCGGAGACCACAGCGAGGCGGTCACCGATGAAGCCGGGAATCGTTGAATTCAACCACTGTTTGGGATCATTCCCCTCAGGAAGCTTCTCGACCGGCAACAGGAGCCAGCCAAGGTTCAACGGTTGCTCTCCTTTGGAACGGTATACGGCTGCATCAGGGAGCTCACCCATTCCGGCCCCGACGAGCCGCATCGCCCCTGGACACGTGATCCAGACAGGCCCTTCGCGCGTCGCCACAGGAAAGAGCAGCACCTGAGCGTCGCTAAAAGCGGCCAGCCCGGCGAATCCGCCGCCCGCACTTCGAGCGAAACCGAACACGGTACAGATGGGACAGTTATGCTTCCCGCAATGGCCTCTCTTGCCTTGCTTGTCCGGCTGTCCCTGGCCCGCGCAGTCGGGGTAATACGGTTTGGGACTCCCATCGATCGTGCGGCTAGGGGCTGATGATTGTTGATGCATCGCGCAGTAAGCGCGGTAGACACCCGCCAAGCTCGATCCGGGAATCTTCGGCACACGCGTTACGGGGTCCCGGACAATGGACTGATCCACCCGGCCGAGCCGCCCGCCGCCGGTGCCGACGTGAATCGGATCGACTGCCATCCCTGTGATGCGATGCGTTTTGAAGCTTTCTCCCATGCTCAATCCTCCATTCCCTGCTTCAGCCAGCCCAGATGCCATTCGATGGCCCATTCCAGAATGCCGTCGCGAGCGGCTTCCGTCAGGTGCTCCAGCGCTGCGCCCGAAACACCCAACCGGGTGTTCAGCACGGCACGCGCGAGTTCAATCCACTCCTTGTCTGCGCCGTCCACCCAGCCCCCGTCCGCCCTACGCCAGGCGTTTTGCCGCTCTTCGAGTTCCGCCCATGCGCCGCGCAAGGCGCCCAGGCTTGGCGTGATCCGCGCCAGCAAGTCCCACGTGTCCCGCATGCGGCGAAATTCGGAGAGGTACCAACTCTTGGCCTTCTCAAACCGGCGAGCGGTCGCGTCCAGGAACACGGTGGTTACGCGGCTCGGGTGGACAACGACGCCGTCTCCGCGATGGAGAGCCGCGGCATGCCGGTACACGGTTCCGTTCGGATGCTGGAAGTCGCGCGCATGCCGGAGCTCGCGATCTTCCACACGGAAGTACGGATAGAAAACGTCTTGGCGGCCGTCGGGCAAAGCCGTGGGCACGAGAACCGTTTCATAGGCGCGATCGGAACGAACGAGCGTCAAGGCCGTCACTCCGTCCTTTGTGCGGCGCTCATGCACGCGCCAAATTTGTTTCGTTTCAGTCAGATCCGCTTCCAAGTTGCGAGCGCTCTCGATCACCGCCTGAAATGGCGTCATCCGAGGAAATGCGACGATGCCAACGCAGAGCGGCATCCGGTCCCAGACGCGGCCAAATTCTTCCTGCCACTTTTCCATCGCAGTTTCGATGCACGCTGGGGCGCATTCGAGAGGAACAAGCACGCGGAACCGTTGTGGACTGCGTTCGAGAGGAATCACTGGCGCATAGGCCGCAATCTTGTCGGGGTCGTGCACACGTTGAATGGTGAGAGTGCGCGTCCGGCCGTCGTCGCCTTTCATTTCCACGGATCGACCTTGCAGGCTTCGCGCTGGGACATCCGCGTCGAGACAACGAGCCAAATTGCTGATGCTCACGAAACGGCCTATGTCGGCCCGGTACAGCACCTCAAACGGAGCGTCTCCAAGCCGTCCAGCATACGTCTCCCGGTCCTGCCAGCCGCCCGCGTCGCTATCCGGCTCAAGGGCCAGCCGGCGAGTCCTCCATCGGTTCGGATGAGCGGCTGCTATTTCACGAAAGCACAGGAGCAGTTCATCGAAGAAGGTCTCTGCACTGCGCCAGAAGCGGTGGATGCGGCCAGGCGACGGTAATTTGCGGAAGAGTTGGTGTACAATCCATCGAGCCCGTGCATCGTCATCGAGGCCATCCCATCGCGGGGCGCCAGAGCGGTCTTCGACGATCTTAGAGAAATAGCTGGACCAGTCGGATTCGTACCGGTAGCCCTCTTGCAAACTGCGGAGCACCGGATCGCTCTTGTCGAAGTTCGAGAGCTTCCCCCGAACATGCTGGACCAAGGACCCGAACGGCTCGGCGGGATCGACCGGGCTTGCCTGACCACTCAAGGTGGCATTGAAGCGCCGCCAATCGCTGATGCTTTGCGCGCGGAGGGAATCAACGTGATCGCCGCCAATCCAGGCTTCGATGTCGAGGCTGAAGCTCAATAAGGCGACGCGGTCATTGCCGTCCGCGACTTCGGAGATCCAGATCGTGTCCCTATCGCCATTGAGCCAGGCATCGAGCCGCCCTTTGCGCCGATCCACACACACACCGCAGACCCGCTGCTTGCGGGCATTCTCGGATCGATCATTCGCCTGCCGTTGACTAAAGCGCGCCTGGCAGACAGGACAGACGTGGCCTCCTGCCGATGCGGGTTCCGGGACCGCCCATGTCCGGTGCAGGGGAATGGCGAGAGTCTCGCGTGCCTTGCGGAGCTGCTCCACCATGCCGATGAACGATCGCGTGGAGTCGGACAGCAGCGTGAGTGGCGGTGTCTCAAACTTGCGGCTTTCGGCATGCTTCTCGACTTCTGTCCCAATCGCCTTTCGGAGGGCCTCTGCCGACGTATCATCTAAGCTGCCCTTGGGATCCTGACTGGTCGCGTCGAAGCGCAGTCCAGGGAAGGTGAAGGCCAGCGTCTCGTGATCCCGGTAGATCAGCGAACCCACCGCGAGGTCCACTTCGATCAAGCGCCGGATTTGATCAAAGAAGTCGTCGATGTCACGCCGGGCGCCTGCCCAATCGCCAATCTTCACAGCCCGCGCTTCGTAGTGGCGGCTGCCAAGACCGCTGGTGAGTACGCGCCAGCGCGTCTGCTGCTTCAGGTTATCCCACTCGTTGCACCCCGCCAGTCGAGCCCCAGCGACGGCGGACTTGAACAGGGCAGCCGCTACATAGGATTGATCCCACAGGGTTACGTCGTTGTTGGGTAGCCGTGTTTCGGCGAGTGTAGACAAGAAGGCTTCCCGCAGCCATCCGTCAGGGCCTATAGCAGCCTCGCGCCACCGCCACCAGGGATCCACGACGTTGCCCGCTGTTTCAGCGAGCTTGTGTAGATCGTCAAGCAGTTTTCCGATGCGCTCCAGCAGGCTTTCGAAGGCGCCCGGCGCCAGGACGGGCGGCGGATCGACAAGGAGATTCCTGACCGGCAGTCCGAACGGCGAAGTCAGCCACATGTGCGTTATGTCCTGGCCAAGGTACGCCGAGGTGGAGCCAGGCAGGTTCTTTTCGATACCCGAGGCCATCGCGTGGGCAGCCTGGAGTAAGCCGACCAAGCTACTCTCTGATTTCCCAGCGTCGTACTTCTCCAGAAACTCGGCCAAGCTGTCAGGCAGAGACATTCCGCTGTTGGACAACCTGAGCCAGGCCAGCCGGTCGCTCCAGGCTGGCATGAGATTCTTGGGCCATTCCTTAGGCTCGTAGCTCACGCCAGCGCCGCCGTGATGCCGAAGGAAATCGGGGTGCGCCTTCCCGGCCATGTGAAGCCAGCCGATGGCTTCGCAGGCAAGCAGGAGCGACCGGCTTTCCCGGAGTTTGTTGACCATCGTTTCCTGGGCCGGAACACTCATCTCTGATCGACCTCTGATGAAAGCAGAGTGGCGAGCCCGTCCTTCAACTTTTGGAGAGGGTGCTCTTGTCTCCACTCCCCGCCATTGGCTCGGGCTTTTATCACTTCTGCAATACCCCAGCCGGCGGTACGCTTGGCGGAAAAACCGTAGACTGTGAGGAGTTGTTCGGCTGCATCCAGCAGCTTTTGCAGCGCATCGATGCGTTCGGCAACTCCAAGGCCATCGTCGCCTGGAAGGGGCGCATAAAGCAGGCGCAGCACGCCTTCGGTGTCCGACGGAACGACTTCGTAGAGAATGGGCTGCGTGCCTGCGCGCGTCTTCCGGCTGTGCGGATTGATCACCTCGAAGCGGACCTTGTCGAACCAAGTCGGATAGAAGGCCAGCGACCCTCGCAGAAAATCCTCCTTCTCCCCCTTCTCATTGCCGAAAAGATGAATGATCCAATCCGGGTCGGACCAGTCGTTCATCTTGCCGCCGTGCCGCTGAAGGTGCTCCTGCAAGCCAGCCTGCATCCGGCAGGCCCAGCGAATAAACCCTTTCCAGCTTGCTGCGGACATGTAAGGAACACCAAACACCCGGTCCTTTCGCACCGGGTTGTCCAAAACGTGGAATGGGCGGTCGTCCTTGGAGTACCAGGGCGATTGCAACTTGAACTTGATTTCGATAGCAAGCC
>JBLNBX010000184.1:0-43145 GCA_050260275.1 bacterium | reverse complement strand
ATGCTCGACCCGCAGGCGGACCAGCTCCAAGGATTCCTCGCGACTCCTCAGGGCGCGTTCTGTAATCTCCTTTTCGAGATCGAGACTGCGCAACTGGAAGTAGGCTTGCGCCACCTGCCCGGCTAGCGCCTGTCGCACCGCGCGGTGCGCCTCTTCGGTCGCCAGAAGCGCCGCACGCGCCGCGGCTGCGGCGTTGCGGAACCGTCCCCAGAAATCGAGACTCCAGGTGAGGGAAGTGAACAGGCGAGTGAAGTCTCTCTCCGCGGGATATCCATCGGGTAGAGTCGTACTGCCATTCCGGGCGGTCCGGGTGTTGTTGTAAGTGGTCTGCGCTTCGATGGTGGGCAGGCGCTCGGATCGTGCCGTTGCGGCTCGTGCGCTTGCTTCCAGCACTCTCGCGGCGGCGATGCGGACGTCGAGATTGTTCTCCAGCGCCTCGCGGATCAGCTCTTCCAGCACGTCGTCGCGAATGAGTTCCTGCCAGCGCAGTTCCCCGAGGCTGGCCTCAGGCGGTTCGCTCGCCTCGCGATTCTGGCCGCGGAAATCCGGGGGAACGGGCAACTCCGGGCGCCGGTAGTTCGGGCGGATGCACCCCGACAACATCGCAAGGGCGGGAAGGAGTAAAAGGAGCGATCGCCTCACAGCGGGTTTTCTCCCACAGCCACCGTTCCCGCTGCCGCGGGCGGCGCCTCAGCCTTCCGGAACCGTTCTGCCAGGCGTTCGACGGCGACGAAGAGCGCCGGAATGAACAGCACCCCTAGAATGGTGGCGGCCAGCATGCCACTGCACACCGCCGTCCCCAAGGAGCGGCGCGCTGCGGCGCCCGCTCCATCGGCAAACATGAGCGGCGCCACACCCAGAATGAATGCGAACGAGGTCATCAGGATCGGACGGAAGCGCAGGCGCGCTCCGGCGAGAGCCGCTTCGATCAGGGAAACGTTACCCTCCCGTCGCCTTCGCCTCGCGAACTCGACGATCAGGATGGCGTTCTTCGCCGAGAGGCCCAGCAGCATGATGATGCCGATCTGAACGTACACATCGGTGATGATGCCTCTCAGGAACGTACCCAGAAAGGCGCCGAAGATCCCCAGGGGCAGCCCTGGCCGCAAGCTACGTGGCTTGCGACATCTCCCGCCGCAACGTCGAGCGCGTGGAAAGCTACGCCCGCCGCCACGGCCTCGATCAGGTGTCGGGACGGCAACTGGCGGCCCATGATATCGGTCTGTTCCCGCCGGCTTCGTTCGACCTCATCATTTTGAACAGCCTGGTCGAAAACTTCCCCGGCTTCGGCTATCTGCGGGATGTTCTCGCGAAGGCCATGAAGCTGCTGAAGCCGGATGGCGCCCTTTACCTGGGCAGCATCTGGGATCTGGAGCAGATGGACCGCTACCGCGCCGACCTTGCGGCGTTCGCGCGCGACCATGCCGGGGAGGGCTATCAGACCAGGCTCGAGTTCCTTGAGGACCTGTTCGTTCCCCGCGCCTTCTTTAAGGATTGGGCGGCCGAACAGGACGAGTCGCTCGATCTCGAGTTTTCTGCAATCGAAGCGCCGGGGTTCGATCCGGCGCCCTACGGCTATGACCTCGTCATCCGCCGCGGCAGCGGGAAGCTGGAGGATTGCCGGAAGCGCCGGCACGACCGCACGGCTCTCGACAACCTGCCGGGGGGCAGACCGCCGGTGGAAGTTGGCCCCCGACAGGCGGCGTACATCATCTTCACCAGCGGCAGTACGGGCGAGCCGAAGGGGGTTGTAGTCGAGCACGGCTCGGTGGTTAATCTCGCCGAGCATGTGGCCAACACGTTGTTCTCCTTGCTCCGGCCCGAGTTTGGGCTGCGGGTTTCGTGCATCTCCTCCTACGCCTTCGACTCCTCGGTGAAGCAGGTTTTCGCCACCCTGCTGAACGGCCACCAGGTCTATTTCCCGTCCGAGGAGACCAGATCCGACCCGGCACGGCTGGCGGCCTTCATTGACTCGCACCAGTTGGACCTGTGCGACACCACTCCCAGCCTGTTCGCCATGCTGGTGGATCACTGGACGGCAACCGGTTCGTCCACGAGGGTCCGCCTGTTCATTCTGGGCGGCGAGGTGGTGAACGCCGGCATGCTGAGCCGCTTCTACGCCATCCCGGGCCATGGCGACGTGCGCATTGTCAACGCCTACGGTCCGACGGAGTGCTGCGTGGCGGCTTGCCAGCACATCATGACCTCGGCTAGCTGGGCCGAGGTGCTTCCTCCGCCCATCGGCAAGCCGATCGATGGAGCCGAAATCCGGATACTGGACAGCGCCGGAAGGCCGGTGCCAGTGGGCGTCCCGGGTGAGATATATATCGGCGGCGCCGGAGTTGCTCGCGGGTATCTCAACGCTCCCCATCTGACGGCCGAGCGCTTCGTGACGGACTCGAACGGAGAGCGCTGGTTTCGCACCGGCGATCTGGGCCGTTGGTTCAGGAAAGACCTGCTGAGCTTCCTGGGCAGGGAAGACCGGCAGGTCAAAATTCGCGGCAACAGGATCGAACTGGCGGAAGTCGAGGCAGCCCTGGCGTCCCATCCGCTGGTGCGCCGCGCGGCCGTGGTGGCGGTGGATCCGCGCCGCGACGGAAATCCGGCGCTGGCCGCCTACGTGGTTCCACGGCCTGGCTTTGACCCGGCCGCCTGCAAGGCGGACCTCGATGGGCGGCTGCCATCGTTCATGGTCCCTTCGTGGCTGATCCCCGTCGAGAGCATCCCTCTGACTTCCAGTGGCAAAGTGGACGAGGCGCGGCTGCCGGCCCCGGATGCGCCGGTACAGGGGGGGCCTGGGGGCCGTCCGCCCGCAACCGAGGTGGAACGCAAGCTGGCCGCCTTGTGGAGCGAGGTGCTGGGCGTGCGCGTCGAGGATGCGGAAGCCGATTTCTTCGTGCTCGGCGGGCACAGCATACTCGCGGTCCGGCTGATGTCGGCGATCGAGCGCACTTTCGGCGTTCGCATCCCGCTGGCGGACCTGTTCGCCTACCCGACGGTAGCGAAGCTGGCCGAACGCATGGCAAACCGTGCGAAGCAGGCGGCCTGGAGTCCGGTTGTCGCGGTTCACAGCGAGGGCAGCCGCACGCCTCTGGTCTGCTTCCACCCGGTTGGCGGCAATGTCCTGTGCTACCAGCCGCTTGCCGAGGCGCTGGGGTCGGAGTGGCCGGTCTACATGGTGCAGGCGGCGGGACTGGATAACGAGCAACCGCTGCTGGGGACTGTTGAGGAGATGGTTGCGGCCTACCTGGCCGCGCTGCCCGCCAGGCTCGCCAACGGTCCGCTGGTCCTTGCCGGGTGGAGCTTCGGCGGCCTGCTGGCCTACGAAGCCGCGCGCCGGCTCGAGGCGGACGGCGCGCGCGTCGAGGGAGTTCTGCTGTTCGACGCTGTTGCGGTGGCCGATCCGATTCGTGAAATGCTGCGCAAGGACGAGTCGGAGTATCTGGCCGATCTGTTTGACGAGATCGGAATAGTGACGGCCGACGAACTGCGGCCGCTCACCCCCGAGCAACGCCTGGATCTGCTCGTCGAGCGCGGTCGCGGATCGTCGCTGCTGCCCGATAAGACCGATAGGGCCGGAATGCGGCGTCTGCTCAGCGTTTTCCAGAATAACGCGCTGGCGGCAGTGCGCTACGTTCCCGGCCGGCTGGAAGGGCGCATCCTGCTCATCCGCCCGCGCATTCCCACCCGGGCGGCGCCCGGCATTCCGGGCGACGATCTGAGCGGATGGGGACCCCTGGCCTCCGGTGGAGTGGATCTCCGCTGGATCGGGGGGACCCACGGGCAGATGTTACAGAAGCCCTTTGTATTCGAACTGGCGGGGCACGTCCGCAGCTATCTTGGCGAACGGGCACCGGCCGAAGTTAGAAACCTGTCGAAAAGCGGCGCAGCCGGCTTACTCAGCGCGGCCAGCCGGTAAGGAGAACAACAGTGGACGAAAGAGAGAAGCAAGCTCGCAGAACTGTAAAGAACTACATGTGGTGGTCGATGGGCGCCGGTCTCATCCCGGTTCCCCTGATAGATCTGGTAGCGATCTCAGGCGTACAGCTTAAGATGCTGGCCAGGCTTTCGAAGATCTACGGCGTCGAGTTCAACGAGAACGTTGGGAAAGCGCTGATCGGTTCTCTGCTGGGCTATCTGGTGCCGAAAGGCCTGGCCGGCGGAACGCTCGGGAGCATCCTGAAGTCCATCCCGGTGATCGGTCCCATCATGGGCCTTCCCTCGCTGGTGGTCTTCTGCGGAGCGACGACCTACGCTCTCGGCAGGGTGTTCACCCAGCATTTCGCCTCTGGCGGCACTTTCCTGACGTTCGATGCCTCGAAGGTGAAGGAATACTTCGAACGCGAGTTCCAGGAGGGATGCAAGCTGGCGGAGCAGATGAAGGCCGAGGGGAAGGCCGACGTCGCTGCGTAGAAGAGCATGAGCATGGAACTCGCGGCCGCCTATATTTTCTTGTGCCTGGTGGCGGGGATCGCCGGACGAAAGCGGCGGATTGGGTTTTGGGGATTCTTTTTTGCTTCAATCCTCTTCACCCCAGTGTTGAGCCTGCTTTTTCTGTTCATGGCGGCCCCGCGGCATCGCTGATGTACCTAGGCCGCGAACGCCTCCTGGCTGGTGCTTGAGCTGCAGATGATGCCTCTACTCCGTTTGGGAATACTGAAGTTCCTCCAGCAGGAGACCCACTCGCTGGACCGGAAGCTGCTGTTGATGACGGCGGCTTCCGGCACCGCCAACGCAGCCATTCTGGCGGTCATCAACTCCTCGGTCGACGTTATCGGCAAGGCCGGGCCGAACTGGCGCCATTTCCTGATGTTCGGACTTGCGCTGGCCCTGTTCGTCTACTCGCTGCGGTACGTTCTTTACGAATCCACCCGCATCTCCGAGGAAGCGATCCGGCGTGTCCGGGAAAGGTTGGCGGACAAGCTTCGCCGCACGGATCTGTTTTCACTGGAATCCATCGGCGAAGCCGACATCCACGCTCGCATCAGCCGGGAAACCGCGGTAATTGTCCAATCGGCGCGGCCGTTGTTTGCCGCGGCCCAGTCCGCGGTGATGGTGCTCTTCACGATGCTGTACGTAGCCGCGGTCTCGCCCATCGCGGTGATCCTATGCTGCGCCATGATCGCCGGCGGCGTCTTCGTGTATCTGAAGGACCGCCGTGCGGTGGAGGAGGGACTGCATGAGGCCTCCACCCGGGAGGATGAACTGTTTACCTCTCTGAACGGCGTGTTGGGCGGATTCAAGGAGTTGCGGATAAACCGGCCCAAGAGCGACGACGTTTTCGAGGAGTTCAGCGCAGCCGCGGTCCGGGTGCGCGACGTGCGAACGCGGGTGATGCTGCGGTTCTCCGACAGCATGGTGTTCGTCGAAGCATTTTTCCAGGCGCTCGTGGGGGCCATCGTTTTCGTCCTGCCGGTGCTCTCGGGAAGCTTCTCCGCTTCCATCGTGAAGATCGTGGCGGCGGTACTGTTCATGATCGGCCCGCTCAGCGCCGTCGTGATGATGATTCCGGTGGTCTCGCAGGTGGAGGTGGCGGTGGAGAATATCCGGCGCCTCGAGGCGAGGCTTGATGAGATTCTGGCCGGTTCGGCTTCCGGGGAAGAAGAAGAGATCGAGGGGCTGGATCGCTTCCAGGAGATCCGCCTGAAGGACGTGGCCTTCTCGTACCGTTCTCCAGACGGCAGCGAGGACTTCCACCTCGGCCCAGTCGACGCCGTGGTCAAGCGCGGCGAGATTCTATTCCTGGTAGGCGGAAACGGCAGTGGAAAGACGACATTCCTGAAGCTGGTCACGGCCCTTTACCTGCCGGAACATGGCAGTATCTCGGTGGACAGCACGGCCGTGACGCCGCGCAACGTTCAATCGTACCGCCATCTGTTCGCTGCGGTATTTTCCGATTTCCATTTGTTTGACCGGCTCTACGGCCTGCGCGATATCGACCCGGCCCGTGTCGAGCAGCTTCTGGAACTCATGCAGATTTCGGGCAAAACCACCTTCCGGAACGGGCGTTTCTCGACACTCAGCCTGTCCACTGGCCAGAGGAAGCGTCTCACGCTCGTGGTTGCTTACCTGGAGGACAAGCCTATCTACGTCTTTGATGAAGTTGCGGCGGACCAGGATCCGCAGTTCCGCGCCTACTTCTACGAGGTCATGCTGCCGGAACTCAAAAAGGCCGGCAAAACCGTGATTGCCATCTCGCATGACGACCGCTACTTCCACGTGGCGGATCGGGTGTTGCGAATGGAGTACGGCAAGCTCGGCGCATACGAGGCTCTTGCGAAACCGGCGCGTAAACGCAGAACACGGCGAGCAGCGGCGCAGCCGCACAAAGAAATGGTGTTGAGATGAAACGAATTCGGGAGTGGCTGGGCCGCCAACGCCGCGGGCTGGTTGCTTTCCTGCGGAGGCAGGCGCCATACGTGGTTGTCGTGTGCCTCGCCGCCGTGTTCCTTTTTGTCTACTTCTTCGACCGAATGGTGATCTCGATCCATTCGGGGGAACTCGGCGTGCTTTGGCGGCGGCTGGGCGGCACGGTCGTACATACGGTTTACCGGGAGGGGTTGCACATCATCCTGCCGATCAACCGGATGTACATCTATAACAACCGCAAACAGCGCATCAGCGACTCGATCGACGTCCTGACGGTGGACGGGCTGACGGTCCACGTAGAGTACTCGGTGAGATACTTTCCAAACCCGGATCTGTTGCCCCTCCTGCACCAGAAAGTGGGTCCGGACTACGTGAACGTCGTGGTTCGGCCCGAGGTGCGCTCGGTCATCCGGACCATCTTTGGCCAATACAAGCCGGAGGAGATTTACACCTCGCAAAAGGCTATCCAGGAGCGCATTTCCGTACTCTCAAAGGTTCGCCTGGAGGCTCGCTTTGTTTCCCTCGACGAGGTTCCGATCGAGCGGATTTCGCTTCCCAAGACCATCGCCGACGCAATCGAGGCCAAACTGGCCCAGCAACAGTTGGATGGGGAATACGTCTACCGCCTGGCGGTTGCGGCCAAGGAAGCGGAGCGGAAGTTGATCGAGGCCAAAGGTCAACAGGCCTACAACGAAACCGTCAGCCGCAGCCTGAACCCGATGCTGCTCCAGTGGCAGGGCATCCAGGCCACCGAAGCGCTGGCCAAATCGTCGAACGCCAAGGTCGTGGTGATCGGGGGCAAAGACGGGTTGCCGCTGATCCTGGGGAAGGAGTAGCGCTTGAGGAAGCTGTTCGTGTTTTGCGTGCTGCTGGCCTCGGTTGTGATGTGGCAATCCCTGTCTCTGCGGCATTTCGCCGAATGGAGGTCCCGGGCGGCCGAACGATCATCCGACGACGAAATCCTCATCGGTGTGTGCTGGCCGTTCGAGATCAACAAGGACGGCATGGAGGAGGGGATAGTCCTGGCCCTGGACGAGATCAACGCGCGACGCATACGCGGCAAGCGCTTTCGCCTGGTCTGGCGCGACGACCATCTCAACATCGAGAGAACCCGGGACATAGCCCTGGAGTTCTCCCGCACGCCCGGCATGGTGGCCACGATAGGGTATTACGACAGCAGCTCCGCCGTGCGGGCGTCTGCGATCTTCGAAGAAAGCCAGTTGCTTCACATCACCATAGGTTCGAACAACACCTACATGACCCATCGCGACTTCCGGTACCTGATCCGGACTGTGCTGCCCTGCATTCGCATCGGGCCCAAGCTGGCGCGCATGTGCCTGGATCGCGGGTACCGGAAGGTAGCGATCGTTTTCGAGGACAGCCCCTTCGGGGAGGACCTGGCCTACCATTTTGAGGTCGTACTGGACAGCAAGGATGCACAAACCGTCTACAAGGGGTCCTACGTGCGCGGCATGGTCGACTTTCGCGAGATGGTGGACGAGCTGAAAGCGGTTCAGGCCGAGCTTATCCTATTCGCCGGCATTGAAGCCGAAGGGGCCGCCTTCATCCGGGCGGCGCGCGCGATGGGGCTGGACACTCCGATTCTGGGGTCGTTCGATGATCTTCCTGAAATGCACAGGGTTCCTGAGGAAGCCCTGGAGGGAGTGATGTTCTACTCCCTGTATAACGTGAATTCAGGAACGCCGGAGAACCGGGCTTTCGTGACCAAATTCCGCAAGCGCTTCGGCCATCTCCCGGGAGTCTACGCGGCGCAAGCGTACGACGCGCTGAACATTCTGGCTGCTGCGTTCGAGATGACCGGCTCGACGAACCCTCTCGATCTCTCCTATGCCATCCGGTTCAGGGAGCCGTGGGAGGGCGCGAACGGCACTTACGCATTTGAGTCCTCCGGAGAGTTGATGGACAAGGATTTGTTCCTGATGGCCTATCGTGACGGCGAGGCGCAACTGATCGGCGTCAGCGAAGCCATGTCGGCGGATGATCCCGAGCAAGACCTTGTGCGTTCTTCGCAAATACGTCCGAGATGACGTAACGGCGTCCAGAATTCCGAAAAACGGTCTGCCCGCCAGCCGCTCGGGACCCGCTTTGGCCTGCAGTACCTGCGCCCGGCCCTCCAGAACTGCTGCCTGCTGGACGCGCATCTTCGAGGCCTACGTGCCCGCCTTGAGGCGCGCCCAGTTCGGCTTCCTGGCAGGCAGCGGCTACGGCGCCGTGGTCCCAGCCATATTTTCGAGTTCCGCCAAAGCCAGATAATACCCGAGGCGCGCTTGTAACTCATCTGCCTCCGCGCTGCGGACCGCGGCGACGGCTTCAGCGTTCTTCGCCGGCGAGATCACTCCAACTCGCAGTTCGTCGCTGCTGATCCGTTCCGATTCCCGCCGTGTGGCCAATGCCTCACGCGCCACGTCGACCATCATCTTCGTGCGCTCCAGTTTGCGCCAGGCCTTGTCGATGTCTACAGTGATACGGTCGGTGATGCGCCTGACGTTCTCCTGCGCCTGCTCCAACTGCGCCCGGCGCTCGTTCACTACGTCCTTGCGTTTGCCCCAGTCGAACACGTTCCATGTCATCTGCAGGCCGAATGTGCCGAAGTTGTGAACGAGAAACGGAACGCCGCTCTGATAGGTGTGCCGGGCGAAAGCACCGACGTTCGGTATGTACTCGTAGCGCCCCGCCCGCACTGCCTCCTCTGCTTTCGTCGCCGCTTCTCTGGCGGCCCGCAGCTCAGCGTTCTGTTCCAGCGCTCGTCTCAGATACTCCTCTCTGCTGAGAGGATCGGTGTCCGGATCGGAGACGCCGGCCAGCTCCAGTTCGGTATCGAGCGGCAGTCCGAGGATGTTGACGAGTTCCGCGTTCAGATCGGAGATCTGGTTCCGCGCAGCCAGCAGCGACTGCTGAGTTTTCAGCAGGGATGCACGCGCCCCCAGGACAGCCACCTCCAGGGCCTTCCCGGTGCGCACTGCCTCCTCAGCGTCTCGCAGGGCCTCGCGGCCGGCTGTGACCTGCGCTTCCAGCGCGGCGGCCTGCGCCTGTGCCGCCAGGAGACCGTAGTACAGCCGCCGCACGCCGAGGATCACCTCATCCTCCGCTTTCTTCAGCTCCGCCTCGGAAATGCGCTGGTCAGCCTCCGCTATCCGGACAGCCTGCCGGATCTTGAGGAGCTGAGTGAGCGGCTGGCTCGCGGTGGTGTTGCTGAGCGCCAGGAATCTCGACCCCTGATCTATGGTCACTGTGTCAACGGGAAAAGGCCCAAGCCCCGGGACAATTCCGAGCGCGCCCGCCGGTATCGTAACCAACTGGGTGTCCGACAGCGCTGCTGCGAGGGTGTCGTTCGAGATGTGCGGGTAGTAATCCGTGCGCGCGGAGGCGACGCGCTCCTGCTTCTCGCGCACACCGGCACGCCCTATCTTGAGCGCCGTATTCTGTTTTCGCGCGAGGTCGATCGCTTCCGGCAGACTGATCTTGAGCGTCCCCGCTTCCGCCGGAACGGCGCCAAGCACGAATGCGGCGATCAGAGCTGCCAACGCCGGCGCCTGCGGACGCATGCCCCGCGACTTCACGAGCACATACAGCACAGGGACAACGATCAGGGTGAAGAACATGGAAGCGATCAGGCCCACCGCGATCACGCTCGCCAGGGGGCCCCACAGGCTCGACCCTGAAAGAATCATCGGGGTCACTCCCACAGCCGCGGCCATGGTAGTGAGGAAGATCGGCCGCAACCGGCGTTCGCCGGCTTCGGTGGCAGCCTGTTCGAGTGGATGGCCCTCGCGCAGCTTCTCCCTGATATAGTCCACAAGAATGATCGCGTTCCTGACCACGATCCCGCAAAGGCTGATCAGGCCCGTGAAGGCTGTAAACCCGAATGGATACTGCGTCAACACCAGACCCAGCATTGCGCCGAAGAGCGTCAGCGGAATCGAAGCCATGACGATGAGCGTGTCCGAGATAGCGCGAAACTGGATCAGCATTACCAGGAAAATTGCGACCAGACTGATCGCCAGCGCGTTAAGCATTCCCGGAATGGTTTCCGCCCTGTTGGTCCGCTCGCCGCCAAAGGAGATGCTGTATCCCTCGGGCAGCGCAAGCGCCTCGATCTTCGGATCGACGGCCTTAAGGATATCCGAGGCAAAGTAGCCGCGCTGCGGAAAGGCGCGCACCGTGAGCGTCCTCACGCCATTGCGCCGGACCAGACGGCTGGTCTGCCACTCCGGCTCGAGCTCGGCCACCGAGCGCAGCGGCACGCGGGCGCGCGTGACCGGCGACGTCAGATAGGTGTTTCGGACGTCGTCGAAGGACTCGCGGTATGCCGGATCCAGCCGCAGGACGATGTTCACAGCCCGGTTGCCTTCCCAGAAGGTGCTCACGGGAGCGCCGCTGAATGCTCCGGCGAGCGTCCTCGAGATGGTCGCGTGGGTCAGGCCGAGGCGGTTGGAGAGCTCTGGATTCACGTCCACGTTAACGAAGTAGGAATCATTGAAATAGTCGGTGTGAACTAATTCCGTGAAGGGAACATCGCGGAGGATACCCTCGATCTGGCTCCCGATCTGTTTAAGGGTGGGGACGTCGTAGCCCGAGATGCGGATTTCCACCGGCGCTTCCATGGGCATCCCCTGTTGCAGTTCCTTTACGATGACCAGCGCCTCGGGCGCCACACGCGCGAGGTCGTCGCGCAGCCTGGCAACCAGTTCCGGAACAACTTTGTCAGTGTTGGTATTAACGATAATCTGCCCATAGGCGGCGTCCGGAAGCTGTGGGTTGACGTTGTAATAGAAGCGCGGCGCGCTCTGCCCCAGGAAGGTGGCTACGTGCGCCACTTCGTCGCGCGCACGTAGATTTTGCTCGATGCGGCGCATGACCTGGTCCGTGGCTTCGATGCGCGTCCCCTGCGGCATCCAGACGTCGATGACGAACTGGTTGCGCTCAGCGGAAGGGAAGAACTGCTGCGGCACGAAGGCGAACATCGCAACGCCGGCCGCCACGGCGACAATTCCGAGCGCGACGGCCAGCTCCTTGCGGCGCATGAACAACACGATGGCCTTGTTGTACGCCGACTGAAGCCGGTCAAGGACTCCGCGTTTTCGCGGCGCGTTTTCGGCCCCAGGGTCGTGCAGGCCCCGGCGAATGAAGAAGCGGCACAGAAGCGGCGTCAACAGAACCGCCACGACAAACGAGACGCTTAACGCCACAGCAACGGTGACCGGAAGGGCGTGGATGAACTCGCCCACAGAGCCGGTCAGCACGAGCAGCGGCAGGAATGAGCCGATGATGGTCAGAGTAGCCGTCAGCACCGGAACTACTACTTCACCGACGCATTTCCAGGCAGCCTCCTCGCGCGTCATCCCCCGGTCGAGGCAGTCCACGTAGTTGTCCGCGATAACGATCGCGTCGTCCACAACAATCCCAAGGACCACGATCAAGGCCGCGATCGAAACCTGGTGCAGTTGTACTCCGATGAAGTTCAGAAAGCCCACCGACGAGCAGATCGTGACTGGAATGGCCACTGCCGCGATCACCGCCACACGCAGCGGCAGCAGGATCATGGTGACAGCGATCACCGCGCTGATGGCCAGCAGGAACTCCTTAGACAGCTTGGTCATGCGCTGCTCGACAACGGCCGGCTGATTCGCCACGAGATCAAGCTGAAGATCCGGCGGCAGAATGGTGCGCAGACGCTCGAAAACCGTTTGGATCTCCTTGCCAAGCTGCACGATGTTCTTGCCCTTCTGCATCTCCACGGAAAGGAGAACGGCGGGTTCGCCGTCGTAGCGGACGACGAAGGAAGGGTCCTGGTATACACGCTCCACATTGGCGAAATCGCGGATGTAGACCGGCTGCCCGGTTCGCGAAACGTCCACGAGCACGTTGCGAATCTGCTCCTCAGTAGCGAAGAGGCCGGTCGTGTGCAAGGGCGCCTTGGTCGCTTCGGCGTCGACAGCTCCGGAGCTCAGGATCACGTTGCGTTGTTGCAGCGCCTGGACGACGCGCAGCGGGTCTGCGAAGTATTGGGATAGCCTCTCCAGGCTGCTTGTGATGCGGATCTCTTCGCTCTGCTCGCCATAGGTGGCGAGCTTGCCTACATCGCGGATCGTGCGCAGCTCGTCCTTGATGCGGTCGGTATAGTCGTGCAGCGCACGATAGTCGTATCCTTTGCCGTGGATCGCGATGAGCATTGCGACGGTGTCGCCGAAGTCGGAATTCACCTGCGGTCCGATGACGCCCTTGGGTAGCTCCGTGGCTGCGGTCTCGTTCATCTCGTGCCGCAGCTTGGCCCAAAAGCCGGGCGCGTCCTTGACATAGTCCTCGAGGGTGACCTGGACTACCGCCAATCCCGGCCGGCTGGTGGAGTATGTTTTCTCCCTTCGCACTTCCGGAAACTTGAAAATGTGCTCTTCCAGCTTGCTGGTGACCTGTTGCTCTACCTGCTCCGATGTGGCTCCCGGATACAAAGCCACAACGAGGCCCTGCCGGATCGTGATGCTGGGGTCCTCGGTGCGCGGCATGGTCAGTAGAGCATGTACGCCCACGGCGACCGCCATCGCCGCCAGGATGAGCGTAACTACGGGGAAGCGTAACGACGCTTTGACTGGATTCATCGTCATTACCTCGCTTCTTCCGTCAACGAGACCGTCGTGCCTTCCCGCAGCTTGTGTTGGCCCGCGACCACGACTTGTTCGGTGCCGGAAAGCCCGCTCAGGATCTGCACCTCCGTGCCGCGGACAGTGCCTGTTTCAACCCGGCGCGCATAGACACGGCCCTGATCGGGGAAGTAGACGAATACCGAGGTAGCGCCTTGAGCGTCGCGAACGATGGCGTCACCCGGCACGGTCATGACGGTGTCCATGCGATCACCCTGGATCTCGACTTCCGCAATCATCCCGATCCGCAGCTGGCGGCGTGGATTGGGAACGGCGATCCGCACCATGTAGGTTCGGGTGCTCGGGTCCGCCGCTACGCTTATCACCCGCACCTTGCCTGTGAATGTCTGACTTGGCAGGGCTGGAATCCGTATGGTGGCAGGCTGACCGGCGCGCACCAGGTGAATATCGGTCTCTGGCACGCCGACGCTCACTTCCACCGGATCCATTTGCACGAGCGCAAAGACCGGGCGCCCGGGGGCGACCATATCGCCGACCTCAACCGAACGCATCGCGACGAATCCGTCGACCGGCGCCACCAGAGTCGCATCGGAGAGACGCTTCCGGGCAATGCGTTCGGCCGCCACAGCCTGGTTGTAAACGGCGCGCGCCTGTTCCCGATCTTCTTTTTGCCCTCCGGCGCGCGCCAGCTCAAACTGCTGCCGCGCGCTCTCGTACGCCGCGCGGAACTTCTCGAAATCGTTCGGCGCCAGACTCTTCGACTCGTAGAGCTGTTTCATCCGCTCATACTCGTCCCGCGCCCTTTCATAGGCGATGCGCGCCTGTTCCAGCACTTCCGGGCGGGCCGGCGATTCAGCCTTTTCGAGCGCTGCGCGCGCCGCCTGGACCTGTCCAACCGCGGCGTCAACCGCCAGCGCATAGTCCGTCGGGTCGACGGCAGCGAGCACCTGTCCCTTGGTGACGTAGTCTCCTTCTCGCGGGCCGGCCTGGACTACTCTGCCCGAAACGAGAAACGAGACGTTGGAGGAATTGTTGGGCGAAACCACGGACCCGCTAACCGCCACTACGGACGGGGCCTGGAAGGTCCGAGGCCGCGCCACCTTGACCGGCACCGACGCGGGCGCCCCAGCGTTCTCCTGGCGGGATGAGCATCCCGCGAGAACTCCACATAGAATACAAACTGCCGCAATCTGCTGCCGCATCTGAATCACCTGGCCCTTCTCTGCTGGTTTTTCGCGGCGGGCATGAGCAATTGCTTGAACACCACGTCCCGGGCCGCAGCACACACCTTCCGCTTGCGAACGTCCGGCTCGAACATCACCAGCTCATTCAGCCCTTTTGCCGCCGCGAAGAGGGCTGCAGCGATGGCTTCGGCGGGAGCCGCGGGAGTGGTTCCGCTATCTGCGAAATAATGGGACACCAGCGCAGCATAGTCGGCCAGCCGCTGGCGGTTGAACTGCGCGATGAGGGACCGCGCGCGGCGGGCCCGCAGGGCCCGCAAGGTGAATTCAGCTTCCATAGCGATCCAATCGCGGTCCAGGTTCATGTTCACATACCAGTCCATCACCGCGCGCAGCCGGCTGGCGGGTTCCAGGTTCTGCCGCATGATGTCGTCCAGCGCCCGTTCAAACTCGCGCCGCTTCGCCTTGAGCACCTCTACGAACAACTCGTCCTTGCTGCGGAAATTTGAGTAGAACGCTCCACGTGAGAACCCGGCGCTTTCCGCGATCTCCTCCACAGATGACGCGTCAAAGCCACGGCGTGCGAAGGCCTTCTCGGCCGCCTTGATCAGCCGCTCGCGGGTGGCTTCCTGGCTCTCGCGCCGGTTCATTCGGGTTTTCACATACACGATTGTATTCAAATTCAGAGATGTATGTCAGTTCTCTCTGCGAAGGCGAACCCATCGGTCAACGCGCTGCAGAGAGGTCAAACGAGGCGCTCGATGTGCGTTGCGCAATGCTGCTTAGCGCGGAGTGCCACCTCGATCGTTCAGGAACTGCGCACGGTGGCGCACGGTTGGCGGAGGTGCGCCCATCAGGGTGGCCGAAGTGAGCTCTTGCCTCTACGCCCCGACACTTCGATGAACGGCGTGGCGCCAGGCGCCGGAGCGGGGAATCGTGGGGAATATAATGGGGTCAAAAGGAGGGGCGATGTCAAACCACTTCACTGGGCTCAGTCTTGGTCCGCCTATGGGCGATCCACGCCTCGACCTGTGCGATCTGTACGCATTCCAGTCGCCCGCCGGCGAGGATCGAACCGCGATCATCCTCAACGCAAACTTCAACGCGGACGCACTCCATCCCGACGCAATTTACCGCCTCAACATCGACAGCGACGGCGATTACCTGACGGATCTCGCGTTCAGCTATGTGTTCTCCGAGCCGCAGAACGGCAGGCAGAGTGTGAATGTCTTCCTGGCGAAAGGGATGGAGTCGCGCTCAGCGGAAGCCGTTGGGAAGAAGATCATCTCGGACGGTGAAGTCTCGTTCGGCCCCACCCCCAACATCATGAAGGCCGGCAGCATCACGTTCTTCGCGGGCATCCGAAGCGACGCTTTCTTCTTCGACTTCGACGGGATCAAGAACCTGTTCGACACCAGCGGCAAACGGAACTTCACCGAGCCTCATCTCGGCGGCAAGTCCCCCTGGACCGGCGTGGATTCGAATGCGGAAGCCAACGTGTTCTCAATTGCGATCGAACTGCCCACGAGCGAACTCAATCCAAGACCCGAACTACACATCTGGGGGCGATGCAGTGTGAGGCGCGATGGCAAGCTGATTCACGTCGATCGGGCGGGCCATCCGAGCGTCAGCAGCTTCTTCAATACGGACGACACCAAAGAGGAGTACAACGCGAGTGAGCCGGTCAACGATCGCGACCGATGGCTCGATCAGTTCGTGCATTTGATGGGGCATACGGGTAACTACACGCGCGAGGCGCCTTCCTGACTAAGAATCAGTGCCCGCCCACCGGCCTCAAGCCACACACCGACACTCTTAAGGAGTTCCCATATCTGGGCACGCCGCATGCCAAGAAGCTTGCGGCTGGATGATGGTCCGGTTTGCTGTGGATCCCTGGCGTCCGGCGCCGGCGATAGACCGGCGCTCGTGAATGGCGCCGCTTCGGCACGAAAGGAGAATCATGAAGATCTCGGTGATTGGCGGTACGGGACTCATTGGCTCAAGGCTCGTCAAGAAGCTTCGCGACATTGGACAGGAAGTGGTGGCCGCATCGCCCACTTCCGGCGTGAATTCTGTCACAGGCGAAGGGCTTGTGGAGGCTCTGAAGGGTGCATCCGTGGTCGTCGATGTGACGAACTCCCGCTCATGGGAGGATTCTGCAGTGATGGAGTTCTTCGAGACCTCAACCCGCAACCTTCTCCACTATGGAGAGACCGCGGGCGTGCGGCATCACATTGCGCTGTCGGTGGTAGGAACGGAACGCCTGCTCGAGAGCGGCTTCTTTCGCGCAAAGCTCGTCCAGGAGAACCTAATTAAAGCCTCCTCGATTCCGTACTCGATCGTGCGCGCGACACAGTTCTTCGAATTCGTAGAGAAGATCGCCGACGTGGCCACGAAGGGCGACAAGGTGCGGCTGCCCCCAGTGCTTTTCCAGCCTATGGCAGCCGATGATGTCGCCAGTGCGCTTGCCGAAATTGCGATGGGCTCACCTGTGAACACCACTGTTGAGATCGGGGGTCCCGATCAGTTTCGTCTGGATGAAGCCGTCCGGCGGGTCTTGGCGGCACGCAAGGATCCACGAGAGGTCATCGCTGACCCACACGCGCGCTACTTCGGAATCCAGGTGAGCGAGAGGTCGCTAGTCCCGAACGAGGGCGCGCGACTCGGCCAGACGCGCCTCGAGGATTGGTTCAATCAATCTTCGAAACAGGCTCCAGGCGCCAGCCGGCTTGTAGCGTAGGCGCAGCAGGGGCCAGCTAACATAGAGGCCGCACAGCACGCGTGGTTGTCGGGTTTTCTCATTGCCAGATCCCTGACGTGGAAGGCCGTTGAGACCGAAACAGGTCCCTTCTCTCAGGGAGAGGGCCCGTCTACCCTCGCAGAGATTCCTCAGGACAGAATTGCGTCGAGAGCCAGCAGTGACATGACGCACAGGGAGTAGATATTGATGGACCGGAATGTAGCGAGGAAGGGGCATTCGCGGTCCCGCAGTAGCTTGGTGCCCTCGAGGCCGAGCCAAACCGCAGTTACAAGCAGGCCCGCGGCAGCCCACAGAGTCGTCGTTAAGCCGTAGGCCGGAAGGAGCAAGCTCGACACGGAGGTCACCCAGATCCAAACGGACACAAGCCGCGCCATCCGCCGGATTCCCAGCAGGCGCTGCAGCGAGGGGAGCCCGGCGCGGCTGTACTCGCTTCCGACAACCTGCAGAAGAAGCCAGAAATGCGGAACCTGCCAGATGAAGAAGAAAAACGACAACGCCCAGATTCGGGGATCCAGCGGACTACCGCCGGCCGCTGCCCAGCCGATCGCCGGGGGCAGCGCCCCAATCAGCGCGCCCGGCACCACCGCGAGCGCCCATACCCGTTTGAGATAGGTGTAGACGCCGTTGTACCAGGCGGCTGCGGCCAGTGTGAGCAACCCGGCCGGCGCGCCGTGCAGGAACCACAGGAGCGAAGCGCCGCTCCCCACCAGGAGCGCCCCGATCAGAAACGCCGTCCGCACGCTAACCAAACCGGCGGGGATCGGCCTCCGGCACGTCCGCTCCATCAAGGCGTCTATTCTGCGGTCTTGTAATTGGTTCCAGGCGCACGCGCCCATCGCCGCCAGCACGACACCTGCGCCGGAGGTCAGCATTCCAGCTTCCAGCCGGCGGCTGAACAGAACGTATCCGGTGGCGGCCGAAAGCGTGGATGCGATCGAGATCGGCAGCTTTGTCAGCGCGGCCAGGATACTAAGCGCCGCCATCGCCCGGGATGCGGCATGCCCGGAGTGTTGGGCACGCCCTTGCACGGGCACAGCGTCGATCCTGTTCGGCAGTGAAATTGCCACAATTGATACCCGAGCTATCTCAGCGTCTTGATGAACTCAATGACGTCTTTGATCTCCGCATCGGAGAGCGGGACAGCCGGCATAGCCTGCGGGTAGCCCTTCAGGACCTCGGCAGAGGGGGTGCGAATGGCGGCGACCAGCGTGTCTTCATCTACCGCACGCTCGCGCTCACCGCTGGCCGACCGTACCGTCACACGCTTTCCGTACAGGCCCTTGAACGTTGGCCCCACTCCGGATCTACCGTCCACAGTGTGGCACGTGAGGCACCCCTTCGCCTTCATCGTCTCCATGCCCGGATGCGATGGCTGAAGGGTGGCCGCGGCTTGCTCAGCGGCAGCGGCGGGGGCGGGCAAGCTCTCCGTCTCCTCGGAGAAATACCAGGCCTGGAAATCCTCTACTGGAATTACGTGCGCCTTGGACACCATGTCGGCGTGACTTACTCCGCAGATGACTGTGCACTCGATGTCGAAGCTGCCCAGCCGGGTCGGTGTGAACCAGGTATAGTTCTCCTGTCCCGGCACGGCATCCTGCTTTATCCGGAAGGCCGGGATGAAGAACCCGTGGATGACGTCAAGCGAGCGCAGGTTCAGCTTGACAGGCTTGTCGAGCGCGAGGACCAGCTCCGTAGTTTGCTTCCCGTTCGGGTAGGTGAATCCCCAAGCCCACTGCCGGCCGGTGACCGTGATCTCCATCGCGTCGCGCGGAACGCTGCGCATGTAGCTGTAATTGGTCCACCCGTAGACGAACATTGTCAGGAAGAGGACGGTGGGAATGGCGGTCCAGGCCACCTCCAGCCATGTGCTTCCCTCGATGTCTTCTCCCCTCGGGTGCCGCTTCCGGTTGTAGCGGACCGCGAAGTAAATCATCACTCCGGTGATGAACACCAGGAAGATAACACTAAGGGCGAGGATATACAGGAACACGTTGTCTACTGTTCCCGCGATATCCGAGGCTTGAGGCACAAAGGGCATGACGTCACCTGTAACTGATGTCGAGGAAAATTAGTCCGATGAACAGAATCAGCGATGCCAGGGTCACCAGCACCATGATCTTCAGGAACGGCTTCTCGTACTTCAAGTGCATGAAATAGAAGAAAACCAACCCCGCCTTCAGCGGCGTAATGGTCAACATCGCCGGAACCGAGAGTGCTTCGTGGTACTTCGTGGCCGTGAACACGAGCAGGCCCGTAAGGCCGAGGAGCAGCAGCCAGACCCGCACGAAAGTGCCGTAGGGAACGGCGGGATGTTGCGATTCCGAGTGTTCCATTTCGCTCCCCATCAGGCCGACAGGTAAAACATCGGCAGCAGAAAGATCCAGATGACGTCCACGAGGTGCCAGTACAGGCCCGAGTTCACGAGTTTGGTGCAGTCGTGGCTGGTCACTCTGTTAGCCCGGACTAAGAAAAACATGATGCTCAGTAGCGTGATACCGGCTATGACGTGCAGTCCGTGAAGCCCCGTCATGCTGTAATACAGGCCGTAAAATATCTTCTCGCCGTCCGGGCGGGACGCCAGCGCCGGTGAGTTGGGATACCGCCCCAGGTGGATCTCGTGACTCCACTCGAAGTACTTGTTCACGAGGAAGGCGCAACCCAGGACGACCGTCGTGCCGAGGGCCATCAGGGTGGCCCGGCGGTTTCCGTTCTGCAGTGCGGTGATTCCTAGCGCCACGGTCAGGCTGCTCGTCAGGAGAATGACCGTATTCGCGACCCCTATAACGGCGTTCATCTCCTGTCCACCGGCATGGAACTCGTGCGGGTATTGGGCGCGGTAGACGGAGTACAGAACGAACAGGCCGCCGAACAGGAGCAGCTCTGTGAACAGGAACAGCCACATCCCGAGCTTGGCGCCCTCGGGATCTTTGTGCACCGCGTGCACCGTTTCAGCCTGTGCGCTCATTGACGGTCTCCGCATTGAAGACGTACGGGCGGGTGGCAATCACCGGAACGGTCTCGAAGTTCTCAAGTGGCGGAGGGGTTGGGATCTGCCACTCCAGGGATACTCCACCCCAGGGATTCTGAACCGCGGTCTTCCCCCGGAAGAGCGCTACCGCCAGGTTGCCGAAGAAGAGCACGAGGCCGAAAACCATGATGAAAGCGCCGATAGAAGCTACCACGTGCAGCGTGTGATACTGCGGCAGGTGGGTGTAGTAACGCCTGGGCATTCCCATGTAGCCCAGGACGAGCATGCCAAAGTAGAGCATGTTAAACCCGACGAAGATCGGAGCCCAGGCTATCGCCGCAACCTTTTCGTTGTACATCTTGCCGAACATCTTCGGGAACCAGTAGAGCAGGGCGGCGAAGAAAGCTATGCCCGTGCCGCCGAACATCACATAGTGGAAGTGGCCCACGACGAAGTATGTGTCGTGAATGTGCGTGTTCAGGTTTACCGCGCCGTTCATCAGGCCCGTCAGCCCTCCGATCATGAACAGGAAGATGAACGTCAGCGCGTACAGCATCGGCGGGCGCACCTCGATCGATCCTTTGTAAAGGGTCGATGTCCAGTTGAACACTTTGATCGCGCTGGGAACGGCGACGAGGAACGTCAGCAGCGAGAACATGATGTTTGCGGCGTAGCCCATACCGCTTGTGAACATGTGGTGTCCCCAGACGAGCGATCCAAGTGCGGCGATGGCGATCGACGAGTAGGCGATGGCCCGATAGCCGAAGATGGTGCGGTGGGCGAAGGTCGGAATAATCTCCGTTATGGCGCCCATGGCCGGCAGGATCATGATGTAGACGGCCGGGTGGGAGTAAATCCAGAATAAGTGCTGGTAGAGAAGCGGATCGCCGCCCTTGGCCGGATCGAATACGCCGATACCGAAGAAGCGTTCCAGGATGACCAGCAGCAGCGTGATGCCGATGATCGGCGTCGCCAGAACCTGGACCCAGGCAGTGCCGTAAAGCGACCAGACGAAAAGCGGCATCTTGTGCCACGTCATGCCGGGCGCCCGCATCCGGTGAATTGTCGTGATGAAGTTGATCCCGGTGAAGATGGAGGAGAACCCGAGAATAAACGCGGCAAAGACCGCCAGTGATACGTTCGCGCCGGTCCGGAGGCTATAGGGAGCGTAGAACGTCCAGCCGGTGTCGGGCGGGCCCTCGCCGGTGAACAGGGAAACCACCGCAAGCGCAGCGCCGGCCATGAAGAAGTACCAGGAGAGCAGATTCAGGCGCGGGAACTGCACATCCTTCGCTCCGATCATGATCGGCAGGAAGAAATTCCCGAACACCGCAGGCAGCCCTGGCAGCACGAACATGAACGTCATGATCACGCCGTGAACGGTGAAGAAGGCGTTATATGCCGCTGGAGAAAAGACCGGCTCCTCCGTCCATAGCTGTTCGACCCGCATCAGGACGCCGATCGCAACCGCGACAAAAAACATCGCGAGCATCGACGCGAGATACAGAACCCCGATCCTCTTGTGGTCCGTGGAGAGTAACCACCCGAGAACTCCGCTGCGGCCGCCCTCGTCCAGGTATCCCCTCGATACCGCGTTTTGGTACGTCATCAACTAACCCTCTGTATCTATTCCTTCCTGCCCCTCGCAGTTACTCCGCGGATTTCGGCCTGCGTCTGAAAACGAGTATGCCCACGAAAACTCCGGTGGCAAGCAGCAGCAGAACTCCTGAGGTTTTCGTGATGCTGAGCACGTAGCCGCGTGACTGTGGGTCGTAGCTGTAGCAGAATGACAGCACGCGCGAGATCGTCGGACGCACCTGGCCGCGGGATGCCTCCTTTATCGCCATCTCCAGATCCGCCGGAAGATACCTGATCCCGTAGATATACCGGCTGACAACGCCGTCGGGCGTCAGGATCATGATTGCGCCGGGGTGGAGGTACTGGTCCCCCTGCTGCTCGAAGCCGAAGCCTACCGAGTCCGCTACTCGCTGCGTGGCCTCCGCCTCCCCGGTCAGGAAGCGCCACGCGGTGGGCGGCACCGGGCGTTTCATCTCCGAAAGGTAATTTTTCTGTTTCTGGCTGGCAATATCCGGCGTGTCGCGCGGATCGAAACTCACCGTGATCACCTGAAAGTCTCTGCCGGGGGACATCCCCATCTCGTTCAGGGCGTCCGAAACGCCATTGAGCAGCGGTGTGCAGATGCCAGTGCAGCGGAAGAAATTCAGAGTGAGGATGGTTGGCTTGTCGACCAGCTTCCGAAGCGTGACGTCGTTCCCCTCTTCGTCCAGCAAAACGGCATCCAGGTCCACGGTCGCTCCCAACTTCTCCGAGATGCCGACTTCCGCGGAGAACGCGGAGGCGCTGAGGGCCAACGCGAGGGCAAAAGCCACCACAGCGGCCGGCGCCCGGGCGCCCGTGCCTTTCATTCCACTTTCGCAGAGCATTGATCCTATCCCCCTGTTTTTGATGCCGTTCGACCGGGTTCAGAACCACCCTCGGAGTTTACATTTCGCGTCGCGCGCTTCCTCCCAGTATTTCGAGCAGTTTGGCGTGAAGCGTCCGCCACTCGGACGGGCTCAACGTGGCCACTCCGGCAGCAAAGCCGTTGCCCGGGCAGCCCTCGGTGATGGCCGCGGCAAGCTCCTTCACCCCGGAACGCCAGCCGGGCGCACCTGCAAGCGTGACCGCGGCCCGGGACGGATCGATGACAACCGCCCTGAGCAGATCAGCGCCTGCCGAGCCGCCGGCCGCATCCAGTTTGAGGGGCGCAACCGGCTTGTACTCGAGCATCACCCGCTCGATGGCCATGCTGACGGGAATCTTATTGGAGGTCTTTCCTCCTGCCGCGGCAAGCTCCTCCGAAAGCAGGCGCATCGCTTCGGTGCTCGCCACGGCGTGCTGAAAGGTCCCAAGGGACTGGACGTAATGCGCCAGCGCCATTCTGTCGGTCTTCGGCAGGTAGTCGAACGGTGCCATTGATGTCCCCTTCACGCCCTCGGTAACCGTTCTGTAGATTGAGGCCAGGTCGTTCCCGTTGGTCCAGCCGTTCGGGGCCGTGAAATCTCGCGGCCTCGGGTTCATCGACATCGCAGCCGGACCGTCGCCTCGCCCAAGCTCGCCGTGGCACGCCGCACAGTCCTTGGTGTATCGTGCCTTGCCCCGCTCGATGAGCTCGGGCGAGCCGGCGATGAGCGCCTGCGCATCCACCGGTGGGATCTCTCTGCCTCTCTGCGGCGGGAACTCGGCTGGGTTCAGCCAGCCCGGCTCTCCCACTACCGGATCGACCGGCGTGGGGGCCGGAGGCCTGTTCGCATTTCGCAGGCCCGGCACGACGATCACGGCAAAAAGCGCGGCAATGACCAGAGCCCCGACTAAGACGATCAGGCTGGAGATGAGCCGTTTCAGTTCCTCGGTGTTGACGTACTTTTCGATCACAGATGGAACTCCAGACCCTCCCGCAGGAACGGGTCGCCGATCGGCATGTCCGCGCCGCTTCGCATCGCCCGATGGACCCAGAGCAGCCCGGAGGAAACGAACAGCAATCCAAACGAGATTTCGGGCCAGCCGAACAGCGGCCCGCCTCCACGGAGCGCTGGGAAGATCATCCAGTAGAGGTCCAGCCAGTGCGAGAGCAGCATCAGCACGGCTACGATCCGGAGCTTGCGCAGATCGCTTTTCGCTTCGCGCGGGATGAGAACGAAGAACGGGATCAGAAAATGAAAGATCGCCAGCCCCAGCGCCACGCCTCCCCAGCCTCCTTCGATGCGCGCTTTGTACCAGAATACTTCCTCGGGAAGATTCGCATACCACATCAGCATGTACTGCGCGAATCCGATGTAAGACCAGAATACGGTGAACGCGAAAAGAAATCCGCCGAGATTGTAGACGTGATCCGGCCCGACGCCGGGCAGCCTCCCGCGCGACATAAGGTAGCTAACCGCGAGGGTGGTCGCCGAGAGGCCGGCGAGAAACGTGCCCGCAAAGAGATAAACGCCGAAGATATCGCTGTACCACTCCGGTTCCAGGCTGGAGACCCAGTCGAAAGCGAGAATCGTGATCGTAATGGCGAACACGATCATGAAGAGCGGGCCGAAGCGCCGCGCCCGCACGCTGAAGCTCAGATCCTTGTTGGAATCCTGGCGCAGCGACCCCGTGACCAGAATCCTGTACGCCAACAGCCATGCCCCGACGCATAGAAACGCCCGAACGGAGAAGAAAGGCACGTTCAACCAGGCCGACTTGCCGGCGATCAGTGGATTGCTCATGCTCTCGGGTCGTGTCCAGGAATAGATAACGGGGAGAGAGAACAAGGCCAGGAGCACGGCAGGCGCCATCAACACCACGAGGCTCGACACTCTTTCGGGCACGCGCCGCAGTGGGATGCTCCACCTTGCGCCGACCACGTGTTCCAGCGCGACGATGAAAAACGCTCCTAGCCCCGTCGTCAGGACGAAGAGGAACCAGGTGATCCAATTCAGCCAGAAACGCTCCGCACCGGCGAAGAGATACGCGGCCACAACACCTGCCAGCCCCATAACGGATCCGGCTACGAGAATTCTCGGGGTGCCGCGCTCGTTCATCGCGCCTCCTTCGGCAGGTCTTCGTCTTTGGCGTTCAGCGCCCGCTGCAGAACCCGCACGTAGTGAACCACCGCCCAGCGCTCGTCCTCGGTCAACTCGGCGCTGTAGGACGGCATCGCATTTTTGCCTTTCACGATGGCGTGATAGATGAGGCCGTCCGGGTACGCGCGGATCTGTTCGGAAACCAGGTTCGCCGGCTTGGCCCCGTAAGCGGCGGTGAGGGTAGGCACTCCGTCGCCGAGCAAACCGTGGCAGACCGAGCAGTACGTGTTGAATCCCTCGCGCCCCTGATTCAGCACCTCCCTATTCACCGGCAACGGGTTCACCAGCGCAGCGGATTCCTGCTCCGTAAGGAGATACGGAAGGTGCCCGCGGGCGACCGTGCCGGCCACCGGCAGCCGCATGCCGGAACCATCCTTGAAGAAGGCAGACTCGCTTTGCGGGTTCAGCCGGGGCTGATCGAGCATGTGCGCCATCGGGACCGTCACCGGGAACAGCTTGACGCCCCAGTAGGTTAGGTAACCTGCGCCGAGACAGGCGATGCCCACCGCAAGAATCGCGCGGAATGCGAAGTTGGGCGAGAGGGGGCCGGGAGGCTCGGGGGCCTCGATCACCTCAACTTCCAAAGCTCCGGTCTTCTGGAACGCCGCGGAGATCGCCTCTATGTCCAGCTCCCCGCCGTCAGCCTCCACCGCCAGGGCGAACTGGTCGCGCGTGACACGCGCCATCGACTTCGACTTCAGCATCGGGTGGCGGAAGAACGGAAGGCGGTTCAGCAACAGGAGCATGCCCAGCCCCGCGGTGAACGTGGCAAACAGGACCGTCACCTCGAACATGATCGGGACAAACGCTTCCCAGGAAAGGACTGGCTTTCCGGCTGTGACGATCGGGTAATCGACGCCGCTCGCCCACATCTCGAAACCGAGCGCCGATATAGCGCCGATGATCCCCATGATGAGGACCATGCCGGCCAGCGGCGACTTCCGCAGCCCCAGCGCCTTGTCTATTCCGTGAACCGGATAGGGAGTGTACGATTCGAGGCGCGCGGCCGTGCTTGCCTTCACGTGCGGGATCGCGTCCATCAGCCGCTGGGCGTCAGGGTAGAGTCCCAATACGGAATGGACCTTCACACGCGCCTCCTTCGCCCGGCTTGCGCTGGCGATAGCGGGCCCGCGTTTGTTTGCCGTGGCCGCCGACACGGCCGTGGAGACTGTCCGGCCGTCCTATTCATGCGCACCTGCCGTACTCTTCCGGGGCTGGGCTCCCGGAAGGATCATCTTCATCTCGGTCGTGGCGATCACGGGAAGCACCCGTGCGAAGAGCAGCACCAGCGTAAAGAAGATGCCGAACGTGCCGGCCAGGATCCCGAGATCGACCAGCGTCGGCTTGAAAATACCCCAGGAACTCGGGAGGTAATCCTGTTGTAGCGAAATCACGATGATGACGAACCGTTCAAACCACATGCCTACGGTGACGGAAAGCGCCACGAGGATCATCACCGGATAGCTGCGGCGGAAACGCTTCACCCAGAACAACTGTGGAATCACGATGTTGCACACGATGGTGGTCCAGCCTGCCCACCAGTAAGTTCCGAAAACGTACTGCCGGAACGTGTGGTGGATGTAGCTGTTCATGCTGTACCAGGCGGTGAACCCCTCCATCAGGTACGCGTATCCCATCAGGCACGAACAGGTGAGGATCACCTTGTTCATGACCTCGAGGTGATACATGGTGATCAGGTTCTCGAGCCGCATGGTTGTCCGGACCACCACTAGAACGATGACCACCATCGCAAAGCCGGCGAAGATAGCACCGGCTACGAAGTAGGGCGGAAAAATAGTCATGTGCCAGCCGGGAACGAGCGACGTCGCGAAGTCGAACGAGACCACGCTGTGCACCGAGAGGACCAGCCCCGTAGCAAGCCCGGCCAGGATGACGTACGCCTTCTCGTAGTGCTGCCAGTGCGAGCTGGAGCCTCGCCAGCCGAAGCTCAGAATCGAATACACGGCCTTACGGAACCCGCTTGCCGTGCGGTCGCGCAGCGAGGCGAAGTCCGGGATCAGGCCGATGTACCAGAACAGCAGCGACACGCTGAAGTAGGTATTGACTGCAAACACGTCCCAGACCAGCGGCGACCGGAAGTTCGGCCACATCGCTCGCTGATTCGGATACGGAAACAGCCAGAACGCCAGCCACGGCCGCCCGACGTGGATCAGGGGAAAGATGACCGCGCAGATCACGGCGAAGATCGTCATGGCTTCGGCGAACCGGGAGATCGCGTTCCGCCAGCGCGCCCTGAACAGAAGCAGGATGGCCGAAATGAGCGTCCCGGCGTGTCCGATTCCGACCCAGAACACAAAATTGATGATTCCGAAGCCCCAGGCAACGGGGATGTTGTTTCCCCAAACTCCGATGCCCTCGTAGAACGTGTAGCCGATGAGCGCGACGCCCGCTAGCATCAGGGTGACAGTGAACGCCAGGGCGATGTACCAGACCGGAGGTGGTCTGCGCTCGACGTAGGAGAGTACCTGATCGTCGAGGCTCCCGGCCGTAACCGTGCCTTCCATGACCGGCTGGACTTGCAGGATCTCCGGCAAAGCGGCTGGCTGGCTTTTCATGCTTTGCCCTCCCCGGGAGCCGGATTCTTGATGCCGGCCAGATAGGTCACTGAAGGCTTGATGCCGAGCTCGGCCAGCAGCTTGTAGCTACGCGGTGATTTCGCCGCCTGAACAAGCCGTCCCGTCGGGTCGTTCCAGTCTCCGAAGATGATCGCGTCCGTCGGGCAGGCGGCGGCGCACGCCGGCCGGATCTCGCCGTCCCTGACCGCCCTTCCTTCCACGTTGGCCCGCTGCCGCGCGTCCTGTATCCGCTGGATGCAGAACGAGCACTTCTCCATGACCCCACGCGGGCGCACCGTGACCTCAGGATTGAACACCAGGTTCTCAGGCGCTTTGATAGTCGAGGTGTAGTCGAAGTAATTGAAGCGCCGGACCTTGAAGGGGCAGTTGTTGGAACAATAGCGCGTGCCCACGCACCGGTTGTAGGTCATCTGGTTGAGACCGTCGGGGCTATGGGTGGTAGCGTTCACCGGACAGACGATCTCGCACGGCGCGGAGTCGCAGTGCTGGCACATCATCGGCTGGTGATGGACCTCGGGATCGGCCGGATCGCCGGAATAGTAGCGGTCGATCCGTATCCACTGCATCTCCCGGCTCCTGATGACGCGTTCGGGTCCGACCACCGGGATGTTATTTTCCGACTGGCACGCGATCACGCATGCGCTGCAGCCGGTGCAGGCCGAAAGGTCGATTGCCATTCCCCATTTCTGCCCGGGGAACTGCTGTTCGGGGATCAGCGAGGCGTGCTCCTCGTGTTCGGCGCCGTGTTCGTGCGAGTGCTTCTCGAGTTCGGCGAGAGTCCAGGAGCGGACAAGGTCCCGACCATCGACGCGGTGGTGCTCCTGGGTCCTGGGCACAGTGCGTGTTCCACCGGCTCGCTCCAGAGTCACGCCCCTCCTCGTGAACGGGGACGAAGACGAGGCATCCAGGAGCGGAAACGCGTTGACGCCGGCGCCGGCAGCCACGTTTCCGGCATTCCGGCCGTACCCGAGTGATACTCCGATCACCCCAGGCGCCTGCCCCGGCTGGATAGCCGCCTGGAATTGGGCGCTCGCGCCGCCGGCCGTGATCGTCACAAGGCCGTCATCCTTGATTCCAAGCCGGGCGGCATCCGCAATCGACACCAGCACGGGATTCGTCCATGTGGCCTTCGTGATGGGGTCAGGGAGTTCGCACAGCCAGCCGTTGTTCGCATACCTGCCGTCGTGCAGAGCCGCGCCGGGCAGGGCGACGAGTTCGAAGCCGGCTTGCTCTGAGCTCGCGGAGCGGGACGCTGCGCGGGCGGCTTCGGCCACCGCCTCCCCGCGCAGGCTGCGGGTGGGCGCAGGCGCGGGCTCCCTCTTGAGCACTCCGTCGTGGAGAGCGGCGTTCCAGAACCTTTCGAAGGGCACCGGACTGCCGGCCGGGTAAACCTCTTTCTGCCATCTCCCCTTCAGGTAGTCCAGATAGGTCTGCTGGCTCCTTCCGGTCAATGCTGACAGCCACGCCAGCAGAATCTCCTCTCCCTGACGCGTGTCGTGAAGCGGTCCGATCGTGGGCTGCTGGAGGCTCAGGCACTCCGCGGTAACTTGATAGTCGCCCCACGACTCGAGCCAGTGGTGTTCGGGAAGGCGCCAGCGGCAGTCGCGCGCGGTCTCGTCTTCATAGAGGCCGATGCGGATGCTCGCCGGGATTCTTGTAACCGCCTGTTTCCAGAGGCCCTGGTCGGGAAACGCATAGGCCGGATTCGCGCGCCAGAAGATCGCCGCCGCGAAAGCTCCCTGCGCTGCTTCGTTTAGCACGTCGCGCATCTCGGACAGCGCCAGGAGTTCGGGAACGGGTACGGCAGCAGCCAGATCCAGCGTATTCCCAATGCTCCCCAGCATCGTGTTCAGAAGCAGGGCCGCGATGTGCGCTTCCGGGGCAGCGGCCAGGCCGGCGGTGACTAGCGCGTTCTTTCCCGCCCGGTGAAGATCGGCGGTGAGGGCCTTCAGCAGAGATAGGGACAGGCCGGCATCCTTTGCCAGGCTCTCCAGGGAGAACGGAGCAAGCACGTCCGGCCTGACTCCCGCCGGGAGAGGAACTCCGTACGTCTCGTGCAGGGCGCGCGCCAGCGCAAACCCAAGCGCCGGGATTCTCGAAGGTTTGACCTGCAGCCGGTGATCGGCTTTCGCCCCGGTCAGGGTCATGCAGCTTTCCGCGACCCACAACCGGGACATGCTTTTCGATTTCTCCGGATCTTTCCTTCCGGCGGCGAAATCGCGTGAGAAGATCTCCGAAAACGGCTCGGCTCCGAGGAAATCCGAGTGCAACGACAGAGTCGTGGTTGCGCGCTCGAACCGAGGGAAGGGCAGGGCCGATTCTCCGTAGGCAAGGCGCGCCGCGCGGAACGCCGTCTCGTGCGCGCCGGGCTCCCAGGCGGCGTGGCGCAGCAGCGGTAGCGCGGCTTTGAGTTCCTCTATCAGGGCCCGGCGCGTCGGCGATACGACTGCATCCGTTAACAGAAGCACCGGCTTGCGCGCCGCCGAGGCCTGCCGGAGAACCGCCGCGATTTCCTCATTGGCTCTTTCCCAGCTCACCGCGCGCCCCGCGGCTGAGGGCGCCTTCATCCGGTCCGGATCGTAAAGCCCGAGAACGTCCGCGATCGCCCTCAGGCCAGCCTTTCCTTTGGAGATAGGATGTTCCGGGTTGCCTTCGATATGGATCGGCCTTCCCTCGCGAGTCTTCACGAGCACGCCGGACGCGAAAGGCCCCTCCTGGAACGTGCTCGCATAGTAATTTGCGACTCCGGGGATCACCTCCTCCGGCTTTTTCGTGTAGGCGACGATCTTCCCGCGATCCACCCGGCTGCATGACGTGCCCATAGCCAGCGCCGCGGTTGCGGAAGCAAGACTGAGAAAACGCCGCCGGGATACCCCGTCCGGCAGAATCGGGTCGAAAAAACCGGGCGGAAACTCGTCCGTCCGGCCCGGATCGCAGCCCGCAGCCCACTCTCGCAGAGAGCGGTATGGCTGCTTAGATCTTCCCCTTGAATCGCTGCCCACTCTATCTCAAACCTCCGTTGCGGTCCGGCGCCTAGCGATGACAGGCATTGCAGTGTTCGGGTCCTTGCTTGATCTTCGAATCAGCCGGGAGCGCGAAAGCCGGGTCGCGGTGGCACCCAAGGCAATTGCTCATCCTCATCGACATTTGCTGGGACACGACGGGCATTGTCTGGATCTCGCCATGACAGGTCTGGCACAGGATTCCGGCGCTGACATGAGGACGGTGATCGAAGTACACGTGATCCGGAAGATTGTGGATGCGCTCCCATCGAATAGGTTCCCCGGATTTATAGGCAGCAGCCAGCTTCTGTATCGCAGGGCTGTCTGTCTTGGTCACGCTGTGGCAGTTCATGCAAGTTGCCACCGAGGGAAGCGAGGCGTTCCGGCTTTTCAGCACGCCGCTGTGACAGTACTGGCAGGGAATCTTGAGCACGCCCGCGTGAAGCTGGTGCGAATAGGGGATCGGCTGCTGCGGGGCGTAGCCCCGGACGAACCGGTCGGGCTGTGTGTGCCAACCAACTCCCAGCACTGTGAGGAGGACTGCCGCGGCTCCAGTTGGCAGGACGAAGCGCGAGTAGTGCAGCAGGTTTCTGCGGCCTTGTTCCCAGCGATTTGGCACGGCCCTCCTTAAAAGTCTGATATGGAGGATTCTAACCGTAAAGTTGTTAACTGACAACTTGATCCGCTTTCAGCTTGGGATCGTACTCAGAACCGGGAAGACACAGCGGGTATGCGATCGGCTTCGGTGTCCGGCGCATCCCGTGTTGCCGTTTGCGCCTCTCGAGGGAGATCCCACTAGGCGTCTGCGCGCTCGCCCGAGTTCAACAACCTTTCCGAGCAGACCCGCCGGGCTGCTTGAGTGTTGCCGCCATGCTCCAACCACGGCCGAAGATGCGCCCGGCCGGTATATACTGAACAGGATTTAAGGTTCCGGAACGAGGCGAGGATCAGTATGAGACGACGCGATCTGCTGGCAACCGCGGGTTCGGCCGCGGGTTTGACGATTCTGAGAAGCGGCATGCTGCGTGGCCAGACTGCACCCAGCAACAGGCTGAACGTTGCGCTTATCGGGGTGTGGGGCAGGGGAACCGCGCATTACGAAAGCCTGCGCAACGAGAACGTCGTGGCGCTCTGCGACGTGAACGACCTCCGGACGAAAGAGGCGCTGGAGATCTTTCCGAAGGCCAAGACGTACTGGGACTGGCGCCGCGTGCTGGACCAGAAGGACGTCGAGGCGGTGGTCATCTGCGCGGCCGACCATCATCACGCGTTTATCGCGAACTGGGCGCTCAATCGCGACATGCACGTCTTCTGCGAGAAGCCGCTCGGCATCACGGTAGAGGAGACGCGCATCGTCCGCGCGAACTATCTCAAGCGCAAGGGAAAGGTCGTGACGCAGCACGGGACGCAGCGGCACGCCTATCCGAATTTCGAGCGTATTCGAGAGCTCATACTGGACGGCGCGATTGGTGAACTCAAAACGGTGCACTGCTGGGACAGCCGTCAACTTCCGCGTCCCGGCTACCCGGCGGGCGAGGGTGAGCCGCCCTCAGTGCTCCACTGGGACCAGTGGGTCGGGCCGTCGCCTTTTCATCCGTACAGCCCCCAGTACTTCGGCGGCACGAACGGCTTGAACTGCCTGTTCTGGAACATGTACCGCGATTTCGGTGTGGGGCAGATTGGCGATATGGGAGCCCACACGATGGACCTTGTGTGGAACGCCATAGACGCCGGCGCGCCATCCACTATCGAAGTGGACCAGGAGGTCAGCGACAAGTACAACCCGGATATCTGCCCTGTGAAGCTGAAGGTGAGCTTCGGGCATCCGGCAAACGCCTGGCGCGGACCCATATCGGTCGTCTGGTACCAGGGAGGCTTGAAGCCGGAGACGCCCTGGAGCTACGTGGATATCAACCGCATCGCAAACGGGGCTCTGTTCGAGGGCACGAAAGGTAGCCTGCTGGCCGACTTCACGTCGCGCATCATCATCCCGAACAACGACGACGGGGATTTCACATACTACAAGCGGCGCAGCAGCGATCAGTTGCTGCCGCTTGTCGCCGGACGCGGCCAGGCTACCCAGGTTGCCCGGTCCGCACGCTCTGCGCGGCGTGGGCCCGCGGCCCAGCCTCCCCTTCCGCGCGGTTTCACAGCATGGCCCACGGCGGAGCCAGGACCGTCAGGTTTCGCAGTGGTGCAGTTCCTCGAGAACGGGCTGCCCGCTGCTCTGGGGCTTCCCAATCCCGAGATAGAAGCCATCAAGGCGGCGGAGAAGAGCGGGCGACCACGCCGTGCCGATGTCTTTCAGATCGAGTGGCTCGAAGCCTGCAAGGGCAAGTACGCTGGCGTCACTCACGGCACGAGCAGCACGACCCACTGCGATTTCGACTACAGCGGCACGATGATCGAGCAGATGCTGCTCGGGCTGGTCGCGCACCGCGTGGGCAAGCGGCTCGAGTACGATGCCGCGTCGGGCCGCGTCACGAATTCGAGCGAAGCGAACGAGTACCTGCGGCGCGATTACCGTCCCGGGTGGACGCTGAACGGCTGACGCGGGCTCCTCTGTGGGTCAGGGCGGGACGGAGGACCCTCCGTCCCGACGCTATACCACCAAGCCCGGACCCGCCCGCCGCGAATCACGCCCATGCAAATGCGGACCGGCGGCCGGTGAACGCGAAGGCAGATGCGCAATCGTCACCGCGAGTGCGGCGGCGTAGGTGTACCTCTGTCCTTTCTCGCCTGCAATGGTTTCCCGTGCGGGCACGCGGGAGAAGAACGGCCTCGATAGCAGCAGCCTGCGGGAGATCACGTCGTTTCCGCCTGTTGCACGATACGCGATGTGTGCCCTGGCTCCGGCCGGGCGCTAACCATCCTATGCGCGCCGTCTGCGGCGAAACCGTGCAGAATAGAGTGATCGAAGTTACGAAACGGGCGTGAGGAGCCGGTCGCTATGAACCCTATGTCATTGAAGCGCGTGCTGTTCGCCGTAGCCCTATTCGGCCTTTGGTCTGCCGCTGCGGGCGCGCAGGCGCAATCAACTCTCTATTACGACTCAGCCATCCCGCAGGTCAGCTTCGCGGCGGCGGAGATCCGCTCCGCGCTTTCCGGTCGCGGCGGCGGCCTTTCTGAGCACGGACTGGCAGAACTCCCGAAGGCGAGCGGCCAGACCGTTTTCGTCCTTGCCTCGGGGGCGGACGCGACTAACACAGCGGCGAAAGCCCTGGGCATAGATGCGCCGAAGCCTGCGGGCGTGCAGGCGTACGCCATACGGCGGATCGTTCGCGGCGGCCGCACCACCATCGCTGTCTTCGGAGCCGACGCGGCCGGCACGATGTACGGAGGGCTGGACGTGGCGGAGGCCGTCCGCTTTGGCACGCTCGACCGGCTCGCTGACGCCGATTGCGCGCCGCACATCGAGAAGCGCGGAATCAAGTTCAACGTTCCGCTCGACGTGCGCACGCCCAGCTACTCCGACAACAGTGACGCCGCTCAGGCCAACATCCCGGAGATGTGGAGCTTCGATTTCTGGCGCGAGTTCATCGACGAACTGGCTCGCAACAGGTTCAACGTCCTCACGCTCTGGAACCTGCACCCGTTTCCGTCGCTCGTGAAAGTGCCGGAGTACCCGGACGTCGCGCTCGACGACGTGATGCGCACGCGTGTGCCGATGGACGACACCTACTCCCACAGCGGCTCAGATATGGTTCGCCCGGAACTGCTGGCGGACGTGGAAGTAGTGAAACGGATGACCATCGGTGAGAAGATCCGCTTCTGGCGCGACGTGATGCAGTACGCCCACGACCGCGGCATTGAGGTCTACTGGTTTACCTGGAATATCTTCACATTCGGCGCTGAAGGAAAGTACGGGATCACACCGTCCAGGGATAATCCCACTACTCTCGACTACTTCCGTGCAAGCGTCCGGGAGATGGTGCTCACGTATCCGCTGCTGGCCGGCTTCGGGATCACAGCGGGCGAGCAGATGCCGAACGGAGAGGACGCCACCTGGAAGGAAAAATGGCTGTACGCCGCGTATGGGCAGGGCGTGGCCGACGCGCTCGAACGGCAGCCCGGGCGCGAGGTTCGCATGATCCATCGCTACCATATGACCGGCCACGAAGAGATTCTGAACCGCTGGAAGGACTACCGCGGGCCCTTCGACCTCAGCTTCAAGTACTCCATCGCGCACATGTACTCAATTCCCGATCCGCCGTTCATCAAACCGGCGCTGCCATTTCTCTCGCCATCTCTTCGCACCTGGCTGACCGTTCGCGACGACGATTACTACAGCTTCCGCTGGGGCGATCCGGCGTTCGCGCGCGCGTTCATCCGCAACATGCCAGGGCGCGACAAGGTGGTTGGTTTCTATATGGGCCCCGACGGCTACATCTGGGGACGCGACTTTCTGGATAAGCAGGTGACGGGCGAGCGCCCGCTCGTGATCAAGAAGCGCTGGTACGCATTCATGCTCTGGGGGCGGCTGGCCTACAATCCCGATCTGCCGGACGCCCTGTTCGAGGCGGCGATCGCGAACCGGTTTCCGGAGTCCGACGCCCCGCGGTTGATGCGCGCGTGGTCCCATGCGTCCAGGGTTCTTCCGCAGATCACACGGTTTTTCTGGCAGGACATCGATCTGAGATGGTTTCCCGAGGGTTGCCTGAGCCACCCGAGTGTCCGCGGCTTTTACACCGTGCAGGATTTCATCCACGGACAGACCATGCCCGGCAGCGGGCTGCTCAACATCATCGAATGGCGCAGGCAGAAGCTCTCCGGAGAGCCGCAGAAAGGGGAAGGAGCACTCGAGGTGGCCGCCGGCCTGGCATCCGACGCCAGAGCGGCGCTGAGGCTGGCGAATGAGCTGCGGAGAGCCGAGAGCGGCAACCCGGAGCTGAGATCGACGCTCTGGGACATCATCGCCCTGGCTCACCTCGGCCAGTACTACGCAGCAAAGATCCGCGGCGCGGCCGAACTCGCGCTTTTCGACAAGACCTCGGATCCGGCCAATCGCGACGCTGCTGTTGCGCACCTCCGCTTGGCGCTCGTCCACTGGAAGAGATACGCGGCGGCGTACACCCACCAATACAAGCAGCCGCGGCTGTACAACCGCGTGGGCTGGGTCGATATCCCCGGCCTGACCGCCAAGGTCGAGCAGGACATCGTCATCGCCAGCACCTGGAGGCCCGGCACCGCGCCGGACGTTGCAGCTCCGGCCAGCGTGGATACGCCGTTCCGCAGATGACCTGCTCACGCTATAATGCCGCAGACCCAACGGGGCCGGCGGGCTGAGCAGCCGTTCCGCGGCGGCCGCCTCCGGTGGCGGGCTTGCCAGCCTGCCTTGATGCTGTGTGATGGCGCTCGGAAAGGAGTCGATTGTGAACCGTCGGGAGTTTTCCAGAAGGAGTCTGGCGTTCGGGATGGGTGCGCTGGCCGGTCCGGCAGTCGCGCAGGAGCCTGAGTACTACGAGGAGGAGGCGAAGAAACTGCCTGTGCGGCGGTTTGATGTCGTCGTCGCGGGCGGCGGGACCGCCGGAGTGCCGGCCGCGCTCGCGGCCGCGCGGCAGGGCGCGAAGACCGTTCTGATCGAAAGCAAAGGCTACACGGGCGGGGTCGCCGTCGAGGGCGGGACGGCGCTGCACAGCTTCTTCAATCTGTGGAAGGCGTTCCCGGGCGTCAAGAAGCGCCAGGTGGTGAGAGGCATTCCCCAGGAGATCATCGACCGCCTCATGCGCGTGGGCGGCTGCACCGGCCACGCCGAGATGCTGAAGTACTACGACTACGACTCCGTCTGCACCGCCATCGACACCGAGATGTACAAGCTCGTGACGATGGAAATGCTCCAGGAGGCCGGGGTGACGGTCTGGGTCAACACGCTGCTGGCGGGCGCCATCAGGAAGGGGTCGCGGCTTGCGGGGGTGATTGCCGAAAGCCGGTCGGGCAGGGAAGCCGTTTACGCCAAGGCATTCGTGGACTGCACCGGCTACGGCGACCTCGCGGCGTATGCCGGCGCGAAGTTCACAGAACCGAACGACCACTCCGTGTGCAACAGCATGGGCGTCGGCAACGTTGACATCGAACGCATGTGCGAGTTCCTGGAGTCCAGGAATACGTTGACGCAGCTCGCGCGGGGACGGCGGAGCGGCAAGGATGACCAGATTGTTCGTTTCGGTGGGGAATCAGTGTCGTTCTCAGAGGAGTTCAACGCAGAGGCCCGGAAGCTGGGCCTGTCGATGATAACGACAACCACCCACGACAACTACCTGATGTTCATCAAGATCAATTACAGGATGCGGGTGAGCCCCACGAGCCGCGACGAGGTAGCCAAAGCCGAACTGGAGATCCGCAAGCGGCAGTTGAAGGCCATTGAGCTGATGAGAAAGTACGTGCCGGGCTGCGAGCGGGCCTTCATCGCCAGAACGAGCCCGTCCCTCTGCATCCGGAGGGGACGGCTGATAGCGTGCGATTACGACATCACGCTCCCCGACATTCTCAAGGCCAGGCACTTCGACGACGACGTGTTCGTTTACGGATTTCACGATTCCGCGCCGCGCTTGCAGGTGGGCGGCGGCGGGACGTACGGCATTCCGTATCGCGCGCTCCGTCCGGCGGGCATCGACAACCTCCTCGTAGCCGGCATGATGATCACTTCAGATCACGAGGCCCACATGTCCACGCGAAACACGGTGAGCTGCATGGCGCAGGGGCAGGCTGCCGGAACCGCGGCGGCGCTCTGCGCGCTTCAGAACCGCGACACGCGCGAATTGGCTTACTCGAACCTTCGCGCGGCTCTGGTGAAGGACGGCGTGTACTTCGAATAAACCGGAGCGGCTCAAGACACGGGTGGCGGGGCGGCAGTTCCGGACTGCGCAGCACCAGCGGCCGCAGGCCGCGCAGCGGAGTCCCGCCTTACGCCCGGCTTCACCTAAGCGCCGCGACCATAGCGTCGAGCGCGATGTTCTTTTGGATGTTTCTTCGCGCGAGCATGGCAAGTTCGTCCGCGCGCGCGACGGCGCGGCGCACCCACTCAAAGCTCACTCGCGACGCCAGGGCGGTGATGCGCGGCGCGATGTCGGCGTTGCGCAGGTTGCCGCCTCCATTCTGGATCACGAGCACGTCTTCGAGAAGATCGTACAGCGTGCGCAGCAGCGGTTCGAGCTTCTCCGAACGGTTCGCCGGAGCTTCCGCCTGCCGCACCCATGCCCCGAACGGTTGAACCCTGGCGGCGGCTTCGAGCACGGTCAGCATGATCTCGCGCCGCTTGTCGTAGGCATCCAGGTCGAGCGACATCGCGAGGCCAGGGCTGCCTTGCGCAAGCGCGACGCGCCGCTCGGGCTCGTCCAGGCCGCGCGCGCGCACGAACTCGCGCATCTCCTCAACGCCTAGCGGCGAGAGGTGGATCATCACCGAACGCGAGCGGATGGTTGGCAGCAGGTCGTACGGATTGGCGGCGGTCGCGAACAGGATCAGGTGCTCGGGCGGCTCCTCGAGCGTCTTCAGCAGCGAGTTGGCCGCCTGCTCGTTGGCGCGATCGAGCTGGTCGATCAGGAAGACGCGCCGCGCGCCTTTCAATGGGCGGTATTGAGCGCGCTCCTTGAGCGCGCGCATCTGCTGGATGGTGATCTGGCGCAGCGGACCGTCAGGCGGAAACGTCACGAAGTCCGGATGCGAGGCGAACATCAGCGGGTCCTCGTTGCGGTGCTCCGCGGGCCACTTCTCGCGCTCGGTGATGTAGGAGACGTTGGCGGGCAGGCTCAGATCGTCACGCTCGATAGGGTCCGGGTTGGGGAGCAGGCGGGCGGCGAATCGCCGCGCCAATGTGGCCTTGCCGACGCCTTCTGGCCCGGAGAGCAGGATGGTCTGCGGGATGCGCCCGCTCGCGAGCATCTGCTCGAGCGTTTCCTGCGCGGCGCGGTTGCCGAAGAAATTGTCAAACATGGGCTTTCGCGAGCGCCGGCGCGACGGCCTCCCATATTGCGCGCGCCACGGCTTCCACGTCCCCGCCGCCGTCGATCACCCGGAAGCGAGCCGGTTCGCGCGCAGCCATCTGAAGATACGCTGCCCGCACGCGGCGGTGAAAAGCGGCGGCCTCGTCGTCGAAGCGGGTCTCGGCGGAGCGCGTGTCGCGGTTGCGCGCCCGGCTGCGCCGCAGCCCTTCGTCCACTTCGATGTCCAGGAGCAGCGTGAAGTCCGGATCGATGCCGTCACACGCGATGCGGTGCAGCTCGCGGACCGCTTCTTCGCCGATGCCGCGCGCGACGCCCTGATAGGCCATCGTGGAATCGGTGTAGCGGTCGGAGAGCACGATCGCGCCCCGTTCGAGCGCGGGAACGATCACCTCGGTGAGATTCTGCGCACGGCTTGCGAAGTACAGCAGCATCTCGGGCATGGGGCGCAGGTCGGAGTTGGCCGGATCGAGGAGAATGCGGCGGATCTGCGCGCCGATGCGCGTTCCCCCGGGTTCCACGGTCTCGACGACCTCGCAGCCTTTCGCGCGGAGGCGCTCAGCCAGCAGACGCATCTGCGTGCTCTTGCCGCTGCCCTCTCCGCCTTCGAACGTGATGAACAGGCCGCGCCGCTCAGTCATATACCAGGTGCAAGACCTTCTTCAGGTCCTCCCACGCCTCCCGCTTGGCGTTCTGATTGTAAGGGCGCAGCAGGTACGACGGATGGTATGTCACCATCAACGGAATCCCGCGCCACTTGAACCAGTTGCCGCGCATCCGCGTGACGCCTTCTTTACGCCCCGTCAGCGCCTTGGCCGCCGTCCCGCCGAGCGCGCAGATGGCGCGCGGCCGCAGCACCGCAAGCTGGCGCGCGAGGAACTGCCCGCAGATCTCCATCTCGTCTGGCTCCGGCGTGCGGTTGTCCGGCGGGCGGCACTTCACCACGTTGCAGATGTATACGTCTGCGCGCCTGATCGGAATGCCTTCCTTTGCCGCGGTGTTATCGATCATCGCGGTGAGGAGCTGCCCGGCGCGCCCCACGAACGGTATACCCTGCTCGTCCTCGTCCGCGCCCGGCCCTTCGCCGACGAACACGAGCTTCGCCTTGGGGTTGCCTACTCCAAAAACCAGCTTGTTCCGGCCCTTGTGCAGCCGGCAGCGGGTGCAATTGCCGATATCGGCAAGAATGTCATCGAGCGTCTCTACAGGTTCCGGCAGCGCGGGCGCGGCATCCGCGGGGGCGGCTGGAGCTAAGCCGAGGTCCAGAGTAGTGGCAGGCCGCGGAACTGCCGCAGCAGCCGGCGGCGCGGCCACGGGCACAGCCGCTTCCACCGCGCCAGCCGCGGTAGCCGCAGCGGCCGTTTCGCGCGCCTTCGGCAGTGTCGATGTCGTGTAACCAGTCAAGTACAGGTTGCGGATGCCGAGGTCGCGGTAATACTCGAGATATCGGCGGAGGGCGTCTGTCATCGCAAAGCCAGCAGGTGATCGAAGATGCGGTCAGCCACCTCGCGCTTGGACATGCGCGGGAGGCGGGTTGCGCCGGCGCGCGTCACCAGCACCACCTCGTTCTCGTCCGAGGCGAACGCGGTCCCGATGAGGTTGCCTACCACCATGTCGCAGTTCTTGGCTTCGAGCTTGCGGCGAGCCTCGCTCTCGGGATCGCCGGTTTCGGCAGCGAATCCGACCACCAGCCGGCTGCCCTTTCTGCTCCCAATCTCGGCCAGGATGTCCGGAGTCGCCTCGAGTTCAAGCGTCATCGCCGCACCTGACTTCTTGATCTTGTGATCCGCGACCTCGCGCGGGCGGTAATCGGCCACCGCGGCGGCCTTTACAACGATGCTGGCGGCCTCCAGCTCTGCCAGCACGGCCGCGCGCATCTCGGCGGCGGTGGTGACGCGGACCACGCGCACCCCAATGGGCTCCGGAAGGCTCACCGGACCCGATACGAGCACCACCCGCGCGCCGCGTCGGGCGGCTGCTTCGGCGATGGCGTAGCCCATCTTCCCGCTGGAGCGGTTCGAGAGGAACCGCACGGGGTCCAAGGCTTCCTGCGTCGGCCCGGCCGTGACGAGAACAGTTTCTCCTTCGAGGTCGCGCTTGGGTTGCAGCACCGCGAGCACCGCTTCGGCGATGCACTCGGGGTCCGCCAGCCGCCCGGGGCCAACCATACCGCAGGCGAGCGTTCCTTCGGCTGGCTCGACGATCACGTGCCCGCGCGCGCGTAGCGTTTCCAGGTTCTTCTGCGTGGCCGCATGCCGCAACATGTTGACGTTCATGGCTGGCGCGAGCACGACGGGGCCGGTGAACGCCAGATAGAGGGTTGTAAGGAGGTCGTTCGCGATGCCTGCGGCGAAGCGGGCCATGAGGTCGGCAGTCGCGGGCGCCACCACCAGCGCCTCGTTCTCCTGCGCGATGCGGATGTGCTCGATGGCCTCTTCCTCGACGAACATCTCGGTGAGGGTGCGGCGGCTGGTGAGAGCGGTGAAGGTGAGGGGTTTGATGAATTCCTGCGCGGCCGGCGTCATCACGGCTTGCACTACCAGCCCGCGCTTCATCAGCGCGCGCGCCAGTTCCGCTGCCTTGTACGCAGCGATACCGCCGCCGATGCCGAGGATCACGCCCATGAGAAACGGTTGCCGCTAAAATGCGCGGCGCGGGCGTCCAGGGCCCGCGCCGTCTTGCGGTGAAGTTACCTATCTTACGGCAGTTCCGGAGGAGGCGGCGCTTTGCCAGTGTCGCTGTACTTCACGAGGCCGCGCTTAACTTCTTCGGCCGCGATTACCGTGGGTTTCTTGGCCGTCGTCGGAAGGAAGGGCCGCATGCCGCTCTGCAACTGCCGCGCGCGCTTTGCCGCCACGATGATGAAGCGGTAAGTGCTCTGCTCCGGGTCATCCGGGATGGCTGCAACGGAATTGCCGCGAGTGGTTCTGATTTCAGTCATGGTGCTCAAACGTATCCAGGATCCGCCGGACCTCGCCTTCCATCCTCTTCCGCCGCGCCCGCTCGGCTTTCACAATCGACCAGAGCGCGTCGGCGGCTCGTTCAACCTCGTCATTTACGATGACGTAGTCGTAGCCGCCCGAATCCTTGATCTCCCGGACGGCCCCCATGAGCCTCCGCGAGATCACCTCCCCGGAGTCCTCGGAACGCGCCCGGAGCCTTTGTTCCAGCACGTCACGGGAAGGCGCAAGGATGAACACACTGACTGCGTCCGGCAGCCTAGACCTCAATTGTCTCGCACCCTGAACGTCGATGTCCAGTATCAGGTCCTTGCCTTGTGCTGAGGCGCTTTCCAGTACGGACCGGTGCGTTCCGTAGTAGTTGCCGAACACGTCGGCGTACTCCAGAAACTCGTTCCGTTCTATGGCGGCCTGGAACTCCTCACGGGTCACGAAATGGTAGTCGTGGCCGTTGATTTCCTGGCCGCGCGGCGCCCGGGTCGTCCAGGATACCGAAAACGCCAGCCGGCCCCGCTCGAATTCGAGGACCATGCGCACCAGCGTGCTCTTTCCCGAGCCGGACGGCGCGGAAACTATGAAAACGATGCTCATTCCAGATTGAGACCCTGCTCGCGGATCTTCTCGATCTCCGCCTTGACGCTCAGCGCCAGCCCTGTGATGGCCAGCCCTGATTCGCCCACACCCGTGGACTTGGACAGGATCGTGTTCGCCTCCCTGTGCATTTCCTGGAGCAGGAAATCGATCTTCTTGCCAATCTCGCCCCCGGTTTCGAGCAGGCTTCGAAGCTCTCCGGCGTGCACGTTGAGGCGGGTGAGCTCCTCGCTGATGTCGGTACGGTCCACCAGGTACGCCACCTCCTGCGCGAGCCGCTGGGCATCCACGGCCGTGTTCCGCAGCAACTCGCCGAGCTTCTCGGTGAGGCGCGCCTGGAACTCCGGCACTGCGCGGGCGCGGATCTCCATCATCTTCGAGGCCGCCGAGACGATCTCGCCCGTTCGCGCCAGCATGTCGGCGGCGATCTCGGCTCCCTCGCGCTCGCGAAACGCGTTGAGCTGTTCGAGCGCTTCGTCGAGAGCCGCTGTGAGCAACTCGCCCAGTACCGGATCGGGTTCCTGCTCTGCGGTTTCGAACATGCCCGGGATACGGAACGCGGCGTTGAGGTCCGGGTCGCCGGGAAGCCCGTGCGCCGCGGCGGCGCGGCGGAACGCATCCAGGTACGCGTTGAGCAGCGGCTCGTTGACGAGCGCCGGTCCGGCGTCCGCGGAACTGGAGTAGCGCACCTGAACCTGTATGTGCCCGCGCCCAACCCGCTTCTTCACGGCAGCGCGCAGCGCGGGCTCGAAGGCGTCGAGTTCGGGCGGCATCCGGAAGTGTACATCCAGTCCGCGATGGTTGACGCTGCGCACGCTGATGGTGGCGTCGTAGTCTCCAGCGGTCTTGCGCACGCGCGCGTAGCCGGTCATGCTTCGAGCTTTCATGCCTGAGCCGCCTCCGCATCCAGAAATTGCAGCGAATGCAAACGTTGATAGATACCGCCGCCGGTGACGAGTTCCTCGTGCGTTCCCGTCTCGGTAACCGTGCCGTGGTCGATCACTACTATTTTGTCAGCGCGCCTGATGGTAGAGAGCCTGTGCGCGATAACGATGACGGTCCGACCGACGATCAGATTCGCCAGGGCGCGCTGAACCAGCATCTCCGATTCCGTGTCCAGTTGAGACGTGGCCTCGTCGAGGATCAGAATCGGAGCATTCTTGAGCAGCGCCCGCGCGATGGCCAACCGCTGCCGCTGGCCTCCGCTGAGTTTCACGCCACGGTCACCGATGATGGTGTCGTAGCCCTGCGGCAGTTCCTGTATGAATTCCTCGGCGAGCGCGTTGCGCGCAGCCTCCCGGATCTGCTCCATCGTGGCGTCCGCGCGGCCGTAGCGGATGTTGTTCGCGACGGTGTCATTGAAAAGAAAGGTGTCCTGCGCAACCGTGCCGATGTTCTGCCGCAGGCTGGCGAGGTCGAGATCGCGCACGTCGCGGCCGTCCACCAGCACGCGCCCGGCGCTGACGTCGTAATAGCGCGGCAGCAGGTTCACTAGCGTTGTCTTGCCCGCGCCGCTCGGACCCACAAGCGCCAC